>JANNUI010000199.1:0-12679 GCA_031395125.1 Chitinophagaceae bacterium
ATTACTGCAGGCGTGTGAGTTGTGACTTGTGTTGGAGTTGGAGTTGTTGCTATAGATGAAGGTACACTGACAGTTTCGAGTATGTTCATGCTTATTTGTTGAAAATTTGATGTTTTGTATTTTTTTATCATCAACATAACAAACGAAACTCATTTGAATGGTGTGAAGTTGAATACCAAGCGCAGCTACTTTATTGCCCCTTATCATTTGGAAAGGATAGCATTCCATAAAAGTGGAAGGATAGAAGATGGTATAAGGGATATTGGAGGCCTTTATTTTTTGTACTGCATTTTCTTTGATCTGAAATGCCCACCAGTGAAACCCGTTCATCCCTTCATATTGATACACCAGCGAGGAGAGATAGGCGATACGTTTGATACCGGTTTCTTTGGCGGCAGCAATGATATTGTGAACTCCTTCCCGTTCCGGCTGCGGATCTTTTTCTTTTGATGTTTGCGGTACGGAAAGATTGCAATACAGGGCATCCATCCCTTTCATGGCAACAACAAGGCTGTCTTTATCAAAAACATCACCGGGTACGGTTTTGGTTCCGGGAAACAAGTTTTGCCCCTTCGCCGCATCTCTTACAAACAATGTCAGATCAAATCCGGCATGGATCAATTCTTTTGCCACCGGTTTGCCCAGCATGCCCGTGGCGCCTATGAAAAGTATTTTCATTGTTTGTCAGCTGATTTGATTTAACAACAGTTTTAGTTCAGCATTACTGATGTCTTCCCGCTCAGATTTATCATATATGGACAAAAGGTACACCGTACTTTCAGTAACCAGCACATAGGTAATTACCCGGGCGCCTCCGCTTTTCCCTTTTGCTTTAGAAGAAATGGATAATCTTATTTTGAAGCAATGCTGACCTATTGGGGTGCCTTGTACCGGCTCGAGTTCAAGATTATTGATAAGTGAATCAATTTCTTTTTTAAGCGAAGGGTATTTCCTGACCAGCCTCTTTAATTGTTTTTCAAATGGGGGAGTAAGTAAAACTTTAAAGTTCATTGAGCAGTTCTTTTGCGGGTCTTGCTTTACGCTTGCCCTCTTTTACCAGGTTGATAAACCTTACAGCTTCCTTTATTTCGGCAATCAGCCTTTCTTTGGCCCTGCTGTTTTTTTTACGTTTTACGGCTCTTTTTGGGGCATAAACTGCCGCATCTTCCTGTGCCACAGAACTATAATCAATATCCTGGCTTTCCAGAAAAGCCTTTACAGTTTTTTCTTGTTTTTTGGTTTTAGTTTTTACAATAATATCAGTCATACTGTTGCGCTTTGCTCAAATTTACTTCAATTTTTCAATCGCTGCCTCAATCCGCTGAAGCATTTCTTTGTCACTCAGTTTTACCGGCTCAAACGGAATGCCGATCACTTTTTCATAAAGTTCAATATATCTTTTGGAAATGGTATCCACCCATTCATCGCTCATTGCAGGAACGGTTTGTCCTTCTTTGCCCATAAAATTATTGGCGATAAGCCATTCCCGTACAAATTCTTTGCTTAGTTGTTGTTGTCGTTCCCCTTTTGCCTGTCTTTCTTCAAAGCCATCGGCGTAAAAATAACGGGAGCTGTCTGGCGTATGTATTTCGTCCATCAATACAATTTCTCCGTCCAGTTTGCCAAATTCATACTTGGTATCCACTAAGATCAATCCCTGCCTGGCGGCAATGGCCTTTCCCCTTGTAAAAAGTTTGAGGGCATAGTCCTTCAGGATCTTCCATTCAGCAGCAGATGCCAAACCGGTTGCTATAATCCTTTCTGGTGAAATATCTTCATCATGTCCCTCTGCTGCTTTTGTGCTGGGTGTGATGATGGGGGCGGGGAAGTAATCGTTTTCTTTCATCCCATCCGGGATAAAAGCGCCGCAAAGCACCCTTTTCCCGGATGAATAGGTGCGCCAGGCATGACCTGTCAGGTTCCCCCTTACCACCATTTCAATTTTGAAAGGTTCACATTTTTTTCCTACAGAAACATTGGGAGCGGGCACGTCCACCAGCCAGTTAGGGCATATATCTGAAGTGGCTTTGAGCATAAAGGCCGCAATCTGGTTCAAAACCTGCCCTTTGAAAGGGATGGGGCGGGGCAGAATGACATCAAAAGCGGAAATACGGTCGCTGGTCACCATCACCAGCCAGGAGCCTGAAATAGTGTAAACATCACGGACCTTGCCCCTGTAAAAACCGGTCTGGTTGGGAAGCGAAAATTGGGTCATTTTCCGAAAGTAAGCAGGCCCGAAAAACCGGCCAATAATACCCTGTCCCAGATTTCAACATTTTATCCCTGTCCGACCCCTATATTTAAAACTAAAAATTTTGTCCACAGGCAGGCTTTCGCCTTTAAAATTAAATTTTTAGAAAAAGCCTACAATGCTTATTTTTCCGTCCAATTCTACCGGGGTATACCCCCGGAACAAAACTAAAACTCCCTTATTATGAGAAAAAGCTATAGCTTTTTAGCTGCCTTGTTAATGGCTTGCCTGTTCTCCGTTACTGCTTACGCACAATCCGTTACCATTTCAGGTACAGTTAAAAACAGCACAAGCAAAGAAAATGTGCCTGCCGTATCCATCATGGTGAAAGGCACCAGCCAGGGCACTTATACAGATGCGGATGGTGTATTCAGCCTGAAAGTAACCAAACTTCCCGTGGTACTAGTCATCTCTTCAGCAAGCTATACGAGCCAGGAAGTGACCGTTCCGGATGCTTCCAAACCCGTTGAGATCAGTTTTGTTGCTAATAGTATACTGGGCGACGAAGTCGTGGTGGCAGCCACCCGCGCCCCACAGCGTATTCTTGAATCGCCTGTTACAGTTGAAAGAATGAGCAGTGCTACCATCAGAAACTTACCTGCCCCTTCGGCCTATGAAGGCATTGGCAACCTGAAAGGAGTGGATGTACATACAGCCAGTCTAACTTTCCGCACGGTTACCACCCGTGGTTTTGTCAGCAGTGGTAATACCCGACTGAACCAGTTGGTGGATGGTATGGATAACCAGGCTCCCGGCCTCAACTTTGCCGTGAGCAGCATCGTGGGTCTTACCGATCTGGATGTGGACAATATCGAAGTTTTATCCGGCGCCTCCTCTGCCCTGTATGGCTCTGGTGGAATGAACGGCACTGTACTGATAACAAGTAAGAGCCCCTTCAAATACAAGGGCTTTAGTTATAATGTAAAACAGGGCATGATGCATGTGGACAAAAGACAACATGCTGCTGCACCTTACAACAATATCGCTATGCGGTATGCCGTGGTTTTCAAAAACAAACTGGCCTTCCGTATCTCCGGCGAACTCATCCGTGGCAGCGACTGGGAAGCTGAAGATTACCGCAACAAACAGCAGATCGGCATCCTGAGCAAAGTGACGGGTGGCAACCGCCAGAACGATCCCAACTTTAACGGGGTGAATGTTTATGGTGATGATAGGAGTGTGAATATTAATCAACTGGCTGCGGTTCTGGCCGGGAGTATTAATTCACAGGTATTGGGATTGACTGGTGGCCTGGTAAATCTTCAATCCAGTGCCACTGCTTTCTTTGGCGCCAATCCATATCCATCAAATGCGCAGGTCACTGCATTCTTAGGAGCTTTGCCAGGCGCTGTTGTACCTGCTGCGCAACTTTACCTGCCTATGTTCTTCGGTGTTACCCGTAATTATTTCGGCACACAAACTAATGTAACGAGGACAGGATATAATGAAGATCAACTGGTGGATTATAATACCCTGAACGTAAAAATGAATGCCGGGCTGCATTATAAGATCAATGACAGGATAGAAGCCTCTGTCAACAGCTATTTCGGTACCGGCACCACAGTTTACACCGGTGCCAACCGTTATTCGCTCCGTGGTTTCAAGATGGCCCAGCATAAATTCGAGATAAAAGCCAAGAACTGGATGTACCGCGCATACACCATCCAGGAAAATTCCGGTGACTCTTATATCGGTGATGCAGTGGGCGCTTTCATCAATGAGGCATGGAGACCGAGTGTGAACTCTTCCAGTCTTACAACTATCAGTACATCCTGGTTCCCTACATATATCCTGAATTTCTCCGAAGGCCGCCGCCAGTCAAATGGCGCTGCCAGCGATGCACAACTGCACCTGGCTGGCCGTAATGCAGCTGAAGTGGGACGTTTCCTACCCGGCACACAACAGTTCAATGATGCAGCAAGGATAATTAAGAGCACAGCTGTTAACAAGGCGGGTGGATCCAAATTCCTGGATAAGTCTGACCTCTATTCCATGGAAGCCAACCTGAATGTATCCGATGCTGCCGGTTTTTCCAATATAGTGGAAGTGATGGCCGGCCTCAACTGGAAACAATGGGTGCTGAACTCACAGGGAACCATTTTTGCAGATACAACGAATGCTATCCGCATCAACGAATACGGCGGATTTATTCAACTGAAGAAAAAATTGCTGAACGATGCGCTTACCCTGACAGCTTCCGGCCGCTACGATAAGCAGACCAATTTTGAAGGAAAATTCACGCCCAGGGTTACAGCTGTAATAAGGGTGGCCAAGGAAAACAACCTTAGGCTATCTTACCAGACCGCCTACCGGTTCCCCAGCAACCAGAACCAATACATAAGCCTTCGTCTGGGTGGAGGCAGCAGTTTCCTCATTGGATCGCTGCCTGAATTCCAGACCTATTATAAGCTGAACGGTGCAAGACCGGGCTACACAGCCGCCAGCATTTTGTCGTACAGGGCCGGCGCACCGGTTGATTCCAACAGGCTGGTACAAGCATCGTTTACTGAGTTGAAACCAGAAACAGTGGCATCTTATGAGATCGGGTACAAAGGCGTTATTGGAAAGAGATTATTAGTGGATGCTTACTACTATTTCAGCAATTACAAAGATTTCATTGTGAGTGTGGCCGTGGGACAGGCACAGGCAGATAATGCCGGCAAGCTCCCGCTATATTCAGCTTTCTCCACCAATGATGTATCCTACAACCAGAACTCAACTGCCACCGTTAAATCGAACGGATGGGGCATCGGCATGGAATTTAAAGCGGTCAAGAACTATATTGTTTACGGAAACCTGTTCTCCGATGTGCTGAAAGATGTACCGGTCGGAGAGGTGACCTATTTCAATGCCCCCAAATACCGCTACAATATCGGCCTGCGCAATGATGATGTGTGCCATGGCCTTGGTTTTAACGTGGTGTTCAAATGGCAGGATAACAATTATTATGAAGGAACATTTATTTCCGGCACATTGCCTTATTTCGGCTGGTGGGATGCACAGGTGTCTTATCGTCCCAAAGGAACCAAGAGTGTTTTCCGTGCAGGTGGTACCAACCTGGGCAACTTCTATGCCCGCACCGGTTATGGAAGCCCTTCAGTGGGAGGTTTGTATTATATCAGTTACGGGTTCAACCTGTTCTAAGATATTACTGGGTTAAAGTACAGCCCCGACAGTATCGTCGGGGCTTTTTTTTGCACATATTTCAGGAAAGCAATTCGCCGTTGTTGTGTGTTGTGTTTGGGCATGGGGGCAGGCAAGAACACCAACGACACGGATTAAGGAAATCCTTTTCAGCCCGGAGTCTCGCCCTGCCGTTGCCTACGAAGAACAGGAGCCCATGTTATACAATCCTTTACAGTCTTGTATGGCGGACTCCGGGCCATATGCCATTCATCAGACCCAGAGTCCCTTGCTATTTCAAAAGAAGTGTTCTTCATGCCGGATAAGCCAGGTATATAAGAGAGAGTGAGGAGACTCTGGACTGAAAAGGCAGATTAATCACCCCAGCGCCTTCACCGTTTGCCCGATCATATAGCCATTGTGATAGAGTTGTAATGTGTAAGTGCCCTGCTGGTATTCATCTGCGTTGATGGAGAAAGTAAGATTTTTTCTTTCGCCTTTCCGGTATTCAAATTTTATTTTGCGGGTATAGCGTTTTTTACCTTCCTCCTTTGTGTCGATGGTGCTGGCTGACTCCCACACATCGTTGGTAAGCAGTTTGCCATCCGGCTGGGTGATTACAACATACACTTCAGTACTGTTGAAATTGGCAATATTGTTCTGTACGGCAAAGGAGATGATCAGCTTGGATGTTTTTTTGGCGGTGTTGGTTTCCTGTTCTCTATCGTTCTTTACCGCCACAGGGGAGAGCTTTACTTCAGATGCAAAAAATGCAGAGGCCTGGTTTACTTTTTCTGCCAGCACTTTGTTTTCCTCGCCCAATTGCTGGTTGGTGGATTCGAGGTCCTTTACCTGAACATTCACTTTGTCCAGCATAGCGGTGATCTGCTGTTTTTCCACTTCGATACTGCTGTTGCGGTTTTGCAGGTCGCTTACCAGCATCTGGAGTTCGATTGTTTTTTTGCGGGCCAGGTCAATATCGGATTTCTTTACATTATTTTTTTTCAGGATAACGGATATCTCAGTCCGCAGCCTGTATATCTCCGCCAGTTTTGTATTCAATTCGGATTTAAGTAACCCCTGTTTATTCTGGCTGGAGTCCAGTTGTGCGCCAAGGTCATTGATGGTAAAGGAATAGATCTTTTGTAATGAATCCTGAACCGCCTGCGCCACGGCAATGGAATCTTTGACGTACACCTCGTTGCGCTGTTTGCTGTAACGGGTCTTGTCGTAGAGATGATAGACCCAGGTGCCCACAAGGCCCACGGACAACATGACCAAAAGAGATGAACGAATATCTTTCACTATGCCAATCTAATTAATTGCAAAGGGACCAGAATAAAAAAGAGTTCACATCAGTGGAAAACCATTCGCAGGCTTTAATCACCCACGATATCATCCACGTATGCCGATACCCAGCCCACCTGCCCGTTCTTCACCAAATAAAAATGCTTGGTGTCAAAGGCCGACTCAAACTGCCGCATGATCTTCAGTAACAGGCCTGCACCGGCCATCAGCGATCGCTGATCAAATACTTTATGCACCTTTCCCACTTCTGTTTTTATGACTTCTTTTTCCTCAGCCCTGCCCAGGTTGCGGGAAAGAGAAGCTGCTGAATAGGTATCAGGTTCAGAATAAATTTTCTCACAGAACCTTTTTACTTCATCAAAGCTTACTGACACAATAGGGTTTTCAATCATTTCGGGATGGGTAAGAGTGGCCACAGCCCAGGCAATGCCGCCGCTTACTGCAATATTATCGCTAAGCGGGTAAGCGCCACTGGAGTTCACGGCATAAATGATCTCGGAATTTTCTGCACCCGCCAGCACCCGCTGCAGGTGCTTGTAATAATTGGGAAGGCCTGCATCCCCGTCCAATCTTTTTTCGGTGGCGTTGGCCGCGGTCTTAGTGCCCCAGTTGAGCTGGAACAATTTGAAATCATCGGTATTGCCATATGGGAAAAAACCACCTTTGGTGTTACCGCTGCCAATATCGATCAGGAAAGTGCTGTAGCGCCTTGAATCAGGAACGATACCCAGGTGTGAAAGTTTCGCTTCCTTGCTAACATCCACTACTTCCACCTGCCGGTTGGGTTCACCGGCGCCCAGCCTGAACTGGTCAACTAATTTCTTCACCCATTCTGTTTTGCTATCCTTTTCTGCCTGCATCTTCACCCCGCTGCTGATGACGGTGAATATCCTCTTCGAAGGTATCTTATACTCTTTCACAGCTTTTTCATACATGCCAAGAAAACCTTTCAGCGTGGCATCAAAAGTCGGGTCGGTGAATGAAATGAAATCGGTATTGACAGACGTGTCTTTAAGGATATTGAAGGCGCCGTTGCTTTTTGCATTCCTGCCAATTTCGATCACGCTCATCTTTACTCCCTTGGAACCTACTTCAATACCGGTGTAGATATTGGAGTTGTTGTATTTAGGCTTCAGGGTGCTTTGCGCTGGAAGGGATAAACAGGCACACAGGATGCAGGCGGGTAACAAAAGTTGCCGCAATCGTATACACAGCATGGGTCAGTAGTTTATAATTCAAAATTACTGTAATACAAGGCTGTATAGCGGTTGACCCATCCCATTAACCAGGATTGTGAATAAGATGTGTTTAAATGGAAAAACAAAAGCCACCCTCCTTCGACAAGCTCAGGATGATGGCTTTTGAGCAGGAGTTTACTGGATTAACCGAATAAACCACCTTTTTTCAGGCTTCTTACGCCTTCACCGATCTTGAAACCATTATGATAAATTTCAATTTTGTAATCACCGGTTGCAAAGTCTCCATTGCGGATGGGGAGTTGGACATTCTTGCGTTGTCCCTGTTTATATTCAAGTGATACTTTGCTGGTAAACTGCTTATCGCCATCGGTACGGGTATTAAGTGTGCTGGAGCCCATGGAAGGATCAGCGACCACTTTTCCGTCAGGCGCTATTACGATCAGGTACATATCGGCCGGGCCCGATTTGGCAATGCGGTTCTCTATATCAAACGACACTACTAATTTGTCCACTTTTTTGGCTGTGCTTGTATTTTTCTCTTTTCCGCTCTTTTTTTCGTTTACAGGAGTTACCTGTATGTTGGAAGCGCTGAAGGTGGAACCCACATCTACCGTTTTTGACAATTCATCTTTTTCAGTAGTAGTTGTCACCAGGTTTTGTTCCAGCACTGATCTTTCCTCTTTCAGCGAGCTGTTAGCCGCTGTCAGTTCCTGGTTTTCGCCGGCGAGGCGGGCCACATCGGCTTCCAGGCCGCTGATCTTGTCATTCAGTTCGACGATCATGCTTTTTGCCCTGGCCAGGTCACCAGCAGTGGCATTGTTCTTATTCAGCAGCCTGCGTATCTCTGTTTTCTTGGAATCAATATCTTTCTGGTACTGGGCTTTCAGTTGCACATTTTCACCACTCAGGCTGTTGTTGGCGCCGGTTACGGAGTCTAATCTTGCCAGGGCATTGTCAAAGTCTTTCTGTAACTCTGACTTTTCAGTGCCGAGTGTGACGATCTCTTTTTGCTGTGTATCAATTTTTTCGCCGGATTTATTCTTATCGTACAGTAAATACCCCCAGGTACCAAGCAGACCTGCTGCCAGAATACCAATTAGCAGGTTTTTGTTGTTCTTGTTTTTTTGCAGCTGCGGTTGGGGAGTTGTTGTGGCTGAAGGATAATTGGTGTTAGTCATACAAAGGAATTTTATATTTATTTATTAATAACGGTTAAATAATGCTTTGTAGTATTTAAGCGGCCGCAAGGTAAACCTGATTTTGCAGCCGGTTTGATTAAATCCTGTTAAAAAGACCAAGTGTTTGCCATTATAGGCACAAAATTTCTAAAACCGTGCCAGAAAAGGCCTGCTGATTTATGCACCCCTGTTATTTTTAGCCGTTTTCGCAGGCTGAAAGCCTGTATCTTAGCTGCTTATGAGTGTGGAAAAGATAATAGGCGACTGGAAAAAGAAAAACTTCAAACCGCTGTATTGGCTGGAAGGGGAAGAAGAATATTTTATAGACAAGGCCGTGGAATATGCCGAACACCATATCCTGAATGAAAGCGAAGCCTCTTTCAACCTCAGTATTTTTTATGGGAAAGATGCCAACTGGGCGGAGGTGATGAATGCCTGCCGCCGTTACCCCATGTTTGCCGAAAGGCAGGTGGTACTGCTGAAGGAGGCCCAACAGATGCGGGATGTTGAAAAACTGGAACTTTATATCGAAAACCCGCTTGGTTCCACCGTTCTTGTTGTTTCTTACAAAGAAAAAAAATTAGATGCCCGTAAGAAATTTACCAAACTGGTGAAGGAGAAAGGAGTGTTACTCACCACCAAAAAAATGTATGACCGGGAACTACCCGAGTGGACACAGCACTTAGTGCATTCAAAAGGGCTCAGCATCACCCCCAAAGCGCTTACGCTGCTGGTAGACCATGTAGGCAATGACCTGACAAGGATCGAAAACGAAATTGACAAGCTGTCGCTGAACCTGGGCAAAAGAACTTCCATTACCGAGGAAGACATAGAGGTATACATTGGCGTAAGCAAGGACTATAATGTGTTTGAGCTGCAGTCAGCACTGGCAGCAAAGGACCTGCCGAAGTGTATCCGGATAATCGGGTATTTTGAAGCTAACCCCAAAGCAGCACCTTTACAGTTAGTACTTCCTTCACTGTATAATTTTTTCAGCAAGGTGTTCATGATATTTGGGGCAGGTACAGCGGATGAAAAAACGGTGGCCGGCATCATCGGGGTGAATCCCTGGTTCATTAAAGACTACATGCAGGCTGCGAAGCTTTATACTTACCCGGGAGTGGAAAAGGTACTGTTGTTGCTGCACCAGTATAACCTGCGTGCTGTAGGGGTGGGTGATGCTAATACGGAGGACGCCTCATTGCTGAAGGAATTAGTGATAAAAATGACCGCCTGAGGCTGGAACCGGTAAGCGGAAATACCTTTTCTTTGTGCAACTTTTCAGCAACGGCAATCATCTTTTTGCCAATTAAAAACTTAAAATGAAGCGACTACTATTATCGGTTATGGCGGGATGTGTCCTGCTGACGGGCTGCCTTGAAACCACGCAGGAAATAACCCTGAAAGAGGACGGCAGCGGCGTACTGAACACAACCAGCGACATGAGTTCCATTCTGGCAGTTGCCCAAAACATGGGCGGGGGCGACCAGGTGTCAAAAATGGCCGGTGAAAAAATGGACACGATGATCAGCCTTGCCAAACAGGCAGACAGTATTCCCGACCTGACACCCGAAGAAAAAAACATGCTCCGCAAAGGAATATTGCTGATGAAGATTGACCTGAAAGAAAGCCAGTTCCTCACTGAAATAAATTTTCCTTTTACCGAGATGAGTGAAATAGCTGCTTATAACAAACTTACCGGTAAACTGATGAACAACCTGGTGAAAGACCAGATGAAAGAATCGCCGATGGGCGGTGGCATGGGTGGCGATATGCCGGAACCCAGTTCCTTTGATGATTATTACAAACTGAGTTATTCAAAAGGCGAGATCAAAAAGTCGCTGGATAAAGATAAATATGCCTCAGCCTCCTCTGATGAATACCTGAATGGCCTGAAACAGGCTGCCTCCATGGGCATACCCGTTACCGCGACTTATATCATCAATCTGCCAAGACCTGCAGAAAAAGTAGATGGCAAAAACGCTAAATTATCGGACGATAAAATGAAAGTGACGGTGAAAGCAGGCCTGGATGATTTTTTTGATGACCCGGAGAAGCTGGAGTTTAAGATCAAGTACTGAAGTCAATTGGCAATAGACAATTGGCAATTTGCAAATCCCAGTGCGGTCATTACAACGAAAAAAGAGCAACCTGATTTTAGGCGCTCTTTTTTGCATATTGCCAGTTGCTTATTGTCTATTGCCCATTGCCAAATGATACTCAAAGTACTTTCAGACTCTCCACCTTATCGAGGCCGATCTGTTTCACGAGTGCATCCAGTCCGTCGAATTTGATCTCTGCCCGCAGGTATTTTTTTACAAAGACTTTAAGCGTTTGCCCGTAGATCTCCATATCAAAATCAAAGATGTTTACTTCTACCACTTTTGTCTTTCCATCCACCGTGGGGCGAAAGCCGATACTCATCATACCTTTCATTCGTGAATGGTGAATGGTGAATGGTGAATTGGTACCAACATTCCCACTTGCCTCTTGCCATGCCCCATTCCCCATCTCCACATACACTGCATAAATGCCATTGCCCGGAATGATCTTTTCCTCATCCTGTATCTTCAGGTTGGCTGTCGGGTAGCCTAATTTTCTGCCCAGCTTGTTGCCATGCACCACGGTGCCGGAGAAAAAGAATTCATATCCCAGCAGTTTGTTGGCGGTTGAAGTATTGTTGTGCAGGATGGCCTCCCGGATATTGGTGGAGCTGATGGATATATTCTCCAGCACATGCTTTGGTATCTCTTTTAGCTGGTAGTTGTATGCTGTTGCTTTATTCTCCAGCAGGCGGTAATCACCAAGCCGGTCACGGCCAAAGCGGTGGTCATAGCCGATAATGATGGTATGCGGGTGTAATTTCCCGATCAGGAAATTATTGAGGTAGTCTTCAGGGGACTGGTTGGCAAAAGCGTCTGTAAATGGTACCACCACGAGATGGTCAATGCCCAGGTCCCTCAGCAGCCCGGTCTTTTCATCCAGTGTGTTGATGAGCCGGATACCAAGAATGGCGGAGGAAACGACCTTGCGGGGGTGGGGATGAAAAGTGATGATGACCGTTTCACCGTTCACCGCCTGCGCCTCCGCCTTCAGCCTGCTGATGACCTGCCGGTGGCCCATGTGTACGCCGTCAAACGTGCCGATGGTGATAACAGCATTGCGGAATATAGGGAGGTTGTCTATATCATGGTGGACTTGCATATAAGGAGGGCAAAGATAAACCCTCATCACCTAAAGGGGTGCAAGAAATTCCGGATGGCTTCGGTATTCATCACTTAATTTTACCCGGAAAAAATAAACTAAAGCCGGCCAAATAAGGATACTATATGAAAAGCAGATTTCAGTTATCTCCTTCCGGGGATGGGGGCTTATATTCCAAACGGGGTGTATCCGCACAAAAAGAAGAAGTACATGCTGCGACCAAAAACCTGGACAAGGGGCTTTATCCAAATTCGTTTTGCAAAATATATCCGGATGTGCTATGCGGCGATAATGCCTGGGTGAATGTGATGCATGCAGACGGCGCCGGCACCAAGAGCATCCTGGCTTACCTGTACTGGAAAGAAACCGGCGATGTGTCGGTCTGGAAAGGCATTGCGCAGGATGCCATTGTCATG
>JANNUI010000201.1:0-3666 GCA_031395125.1 Chitinophagaceae bacterium
GAACAGCAACAGCATTGACACAACTATCATCATCAAACTATCGCAGGGAGAGAACAGAATTGAAACAAGTATAACCAATGTGAATGGTACTGAAAGCTACCGGATGCCGCTGTTTATAAATTATACCCCGGCCGTTAAGCAAAAAGAAAGCCTTCGGTTCTTCGGCATCGGGATAGATAAATTCGCCGACCCGAAAAACAACCTGCAGTACAGCAGCAAGGACATTAGGGATCTTTCCGTAAAACTAAAGGAGAAATACAAAGACGACATCATCATCGACACCCTTTTCAACGAGAATGTAACCATCGGCAATGTAAAGGCATTAAAACAAAAGCTTCAACAGACAACCGAGAACGATAAAGTTATAATCTCCTACTCCGGCCACGGCCTCTTAAACAAAGAATACGATTACTATCTCAGCACTTACAGTATCAACTTCGACAAACCGGAAGAAAACGGCCTGCCATACGATGAACTGGAAGACCTGCTTGACAACATACCGGCCAGGAAAAAACTGATGCTGATCGATGCCTGCCACAGTGGTGAGGTGGACAAAGAAGAAATTACCCAATACCAGGCTGCAGCAGACCTGTTAAAGAAGCTAGGAACCAAAGGCGGCGAACTGCGCTACACCGGTAAAAGCCAGGTGGGCATGAAGAACAGCTTTGAGCTGATGCAAAACCTTTTTGTGAATGTGGGCAAGAGCACCGGTGCCACGATCATTTCTGCTGCGGCCGGAACACAGTTCGCTTTGGAAAGAGGTGATTTGAAAAACGGAGTGTTCACTTATAGCATTCTTGAAGCCATGAATAAATACCACACCATGAAGATCAGCGAACTGAAGAAAATAGTAGGAGAAAGGGTGGAACAACTCACCAACGGATTGCAGAAACCTACCAGCCGGAATGAAACCATTGCAGTGGACTGGAGTTTGTGGTGATATACCGGGGATACGGTATTGTTGAGCGGCCTAATAATATTACCTTTTAACAAAGTTTGGGTATGTCTGCCGCCGGAATACTTTCCTTTACTTTTTTATTACTGCCTGCTGTATCATTTGCACAGCAGCCGGGACTGGTATTGCCGATTGGCCATACGATGGAGATTAGTTGTGTCTTGATCAATCCCAATGGGAAAACAATTCTTACAACCTCTTACGACCATACGCTCAAACTGTGGGATGCAGCAAGGGGATACCTCCTGGCCGAACTAAACGGGCATACGAGGGCAGTAAGGTCTGCTCAATTCAGCCCAAATGGTAAAATAATTGTTTCTGCTTCAGATGACAGTACGGCAAAACTGTGGGATGCAGCCACGGGTAATCTGCTGCATACACTTGCGGGACATAAAAATGTGATCTCATCTGTTGTATTCAGTCCTGATGGCAGTAAAGTGTTGACAGCATCATGGGACAAGACAGCCAGGGTATGGGATGTTTCAAGCAGGAAGCCTCTGGCGGTTCTTTCCGGCCATACCGGGCTCCTGGAGAAAGCTCATTTCATGCCGGACGGTAAAAGGATCATTACCTCTTCCGCCGACTCAACGATAAGGATATGGGAGACTGGCAGCGGGAAACTGATCTTGAACATCAAAACCGGAGCCAGATGGTTCGGAGATTTTGAGACCAGCCCCGATGGTAAAAAGATCCTGGCGGTCCTGATGGATTCAACTGCGAAGATCTGGGATGCAGCAACAGGGAAACTATTATTGAAGATAATCCATCATTCACAGCTCAATTTTAGCCGGTTCAGCCCCGATGGGAAAATGATCGCCACCGGGTCCTGGGGCTTTGCCAATATATGGAACGCTTCCAGCGGAACGATCCTTTCAACAATAAGGACCACGGAGGAGAACAGATCTGTAAGCGATGGGCAATTCAGTCCCGATGGCAACAAATTGATCACCATTTCCAATGGCGGGATTATAAGGCTCTGGAATGTTTCAACCGGAAAGCTGCTGGCCGACTTTACCGGTCCCCCGGGGGGTAATCCGTCGATCCAGTTTTTTGCAGAAGGTAAAAAGATCCTTACCGCCAAAGGCAGATCAGCAAAAGTTTGGGATGCAGAGAACGGGCAGCTACTTACTAACCTCAGGGGATATACAGATTGGGTGAATAATGTTCAATATAGTCCGGATGGCAAAAAGGTTCTTTTAACCATCGAGGGACATAACACCGTATTGTGGGATGTTTATGAAGGAAAAACGATCTATGAACTTGATGGGGGACCTGACGTAATGCTGGCCCAATTCAGTCCCGATGGAAAAAAGATCATCACCGCATCTTGGAATGATTCAGTGAAGATATGGGATGAGCAAACCGGGCATTTATTAACGGTCCTTCATGGTCCTACGAAAGAGGTGAACTCAGTGGAGCTTTCTCGGGACGGGAAAAAGATCGTAACAGCATCTTTTGATAAGACCGCAAAGATCTGGGATGCATCAAACGGTAAACTGCTGACCGATATAACGGGTCATTTTGACTTTGTCTACCATGCCTGCTTCAGCCCTGATGGTAAAAGGATCGCCACTGCCTCCGCCGACGAAACAGCCAAAGTATGGGATGTGGCGACAGGCAGCCTGGTAACCGAGCTGGCAGGGCATAACAATTTTGTCTATTCGGCTTACTTCAGTGCTGATGGAAAAAGGATCCTTACAGCATCACTGGACAATACGGTAAGGATATGGGACCTTTCAACAGGAACTCCCATCTCTGCATTTAAAAAGGAATCAGGTGGGTACCGGGACGCTCATTTTTTTGACGGAGAGAAAAAGATCCTGGTCGAAGGCTGGAGCGGTTTCCAGATGTGGGACGCTGTAAAGGGAAACCTGCTGTATGGGCTGGAGGGGGTCGGTCTTGCAATCAGTCCGGATAAAAAAAGGGCCGCAACCCTCGTCAGGGTGAATAAAACTGAACTCAGTGATGCCAGTATTAATATTGTTAAACTATGGGATACGGAAAAAGGAACACTGCTGATGAATATTGAGAAAGGGGTAGACGGGGTAAAATCAATGCAGTTCAGCCGTGACGGAAAGAACCTGGTCATGGGTTCCCTCGACAATACTGCAACCATGTGGAATGCAGCTGACGGGAACCACCGGTATACTTTTTTCCCTGTTGTAAACAGGAATTATTTTACCCAGATACCAGGCGGCTATTATCAATGTACATCAGAGGCTGCCAAACTTCTTCACTATGTTACCAAAGAGCTAAAAGTCATCACCTTCGAACAACTCGATGTCAAATACAACCGCCCCGACAAAGTACTGGAAGCTATAGGTAATACCGATACAGCCTTGATCAAAAGCTACCGCAAAGCATGGGAGAAAAGAATAAAAAAACTCGGCATTGATACTACAGCTTTCCGTGATGGTTATAGCGTACCTGAAGCCGACTTTGTAAATCGGGATAACATTGAGCATGAACAAAAAGCCGGCACATTAAAGTTGCACATCAAAGGGATGGACAGTACTTATAAACTCGACCGCTTCAACGTATGGGTGAATGAAGCTCCTGTATTTGGACAAAGAGGGATCAACATCAAAAGAAAGAACAGCAACAGCATTGACACAACTATCATCATCAAACTATCGCAGGGAGAGAACAGAATTGAAACAAGTATAACCAATGTGAATGGTACTGAAAGCTATCGAATGCCGCTGCCGGTG
>JANNUI010000218.1:0-3678 GCA_031395125.1 Chitinophagaceae bacterium
CTTTTATTTTTGCCATTATCATTGGCCTGGTAGTAGGAGTTTTAATAAAGAAAGTCAGAATTGGAATTTTAATTGGATTGATTCTCGGTACTGTGATTGTGCTGACAGGTTGGCTGCGAACTATCAGAAAATAATTTTATGCAAACACCGGATAACGATAAAGCTCCTTTCTTTAAAAATTGGAATTACTGGTATGTACTGGTGATTGGCTTTCTCGTATTGCTTGTTATCCTTTTTACTTTCTTCACTAAAAGATTTTCATGAACCAGCTTGATTGGATAGTACTGGTTGTTACACTGCTTGCCATCATCACTTATGGTTTATATAAAAGCCGCACTTCCCGCAACCTGGACGGCTATTTTCTCAGTAATCGCAGCATGCCATGGGGATTGGTATTACTGAGCATTATGGGCACACAAGCCAGTGCCATTACTTTTCTTTCTGCTCCCGGCCAGGCTTACACAGATGGGATGCGGTTTGTACAATATTATTTCGGCATCCCATTGGCGATGATTGTTATTTGTATTTTTTTCGTTCCTATTTTCAGCAGGCTGAAAGTTTATACGGCGTATGAATATTTAGAGAACAGGTTTGATAATAAAACAAGAACACTTACTTCATTCCTGTTTTTATTGCAGAGAGGATTGTCTACCGGTATCAGTGTATTTGCTCCTTCCATCATTCTTTCGTCCTTGTTCGGATGGAATATTTATTATACCAATATCCTCATGGGCGGCTTGCTGATCATTTACACGATGAGCGGCGGGGCCAAAGCCGTTGCCTATACCCAGCAATTGCAGCTAATCATCATTTTCACCGGTATGTTCCTGGCGGCCTATATGGTAGTAAACATGCTGCCTGATAATGTAAGTTTTACAGATGCACTGCACGTGAGCGGAGAAATGGGTAAACTGAATGTGATCACTACCGGCTTTGAGAACGGGAAGTTCAACTGGAGCGACCAGTATAATTTGTTCAGTGGCCTGATTGGTGGTTTCTTCCTGGCTCTTTCTTATTTCGGTACCGACCAGAGCCAGGTGGGCAGGTACCTCACCGCAAGAACATTGAAGGAAAGCCGCATGGGCCTGCTGATGAACGGACTGGTGAAAGTACCCATGCAGTTTGCCATCCTGCTGATCGGGGCCCTCGTGTTCACCTTTTACCAGTTTAACAAAGCCCCGGTTTTTTTTAATGATGTCCAGGTAAAAAAACTGGAGCAGTCCGCCTACAAGGATTCATTTTCACTTGTAAACAAACAGTACGATGCCATCACCCTCCAAAAACAACAGACGGTTATTGATTATTCTGTGGCAAGGGATAGTGAAAACAAAACTTCGGCAGCGGCAAGTATCACCCGCTTACAAAACCTGCAGCATGTATCGGACAGCCTTCGGGGCAAAGTGAAGGGTTGGCTGAATTCAAAAGAAGTTGGAGGCGATGGGAACGACACCAACTATATCTTCCTCCGTTTTGTTGTTGACAACTTACCGGTGGGACTGGTCGGGCTCCTCATTGCGATCATATTCCTTGCTTCCTGGGGAAGTATTGCTGCGGCCATCAATTCACTGGCATCTTCTTCCATGGTAGATTTCCATAAGCGGTTCACCAAAAAGAAAGAAAGCGGGGAAGATGAGTATAAACTATCCAAATGGTACACACTGGCATGGGGTATTTTCTGTATCGTGGTGGCCATGTTTACCTACAATATTGGTAACAGCCTGATTGAAGCGGTGAATGTGCTGGGCTCACTGTTTTACGGAGTGATACTGGGGGTTTTCCTTGTCGCCTTCTTTGTAAAAAAGATTAAAAGCGGGCATGTGGTGTTCTGGGCTGCCGTGCTGGCAGAGTTACTGGTGCTTACTGTCTTTATCCTGACAAAGTTTAATATTATTAAAATGGGCTTTCTCTGGCTGAATCCCATCGGTGCTTTCGGTGTTATAGGATTTAGCTTACTACTTCAGCAGGTTATCCGTAAAAAAGAAAACCCTGCTATATAGACAGGGTTCTCCTTTTTTATTGTCATGCCGGGGAACAGCTTGTCCCGTACCTGATGCGGAAAGGCATCTTATATTTTTTATCTATTCCTTATTTCAATGTCTTCATTATATCCTCATTCTGCTTCACGAAATCAGGGAATTTAGTTTCAGTCGCAACACGTATCGCATTTTTGGCGGCTGCCATGGCATCTTCTTTCTTGCCCAGCTTGGCCAGGATCTTTGTTTTCAGGGTATGCACCCATGGTTGGGCGTTGGGAGCAGCTTCAACAGCCTTGTTCACCCAGCTAAGCGCCTGGTTCAGGTCCTTGCCGTTATCAAAATAATAAGATGCGGCATTATAGTAAGGCCTGTTATCCTTGGTCATGATGGTTTCAATTGATTTCATCACCTTGCTGTCCACATCAGCACTGATGGGGAGGGAAACGTAAACCTTATCCCACATGATGCCGAGATCACAACTGCTGCTCTTTACATCGTTAAACATGATGGTAAAGGTTTCAATCGCAAAAGGCATTTCCGCCGGGGTAGCTATTACCCTCACCAGGTCCTGGTCCTGCTTATAAGCATCCGGGCTGGTTACATCGGTTTGTTTGCTGATGATGATGGTCCATTCTTTTTCACCAGGAATGGTGAGCAGGCCATATTTGCCTGCAGGTACTTTGGTTCCGCCGATCATTACTTCCTCGCCAAAGGTGAGGGTAGTGGCCTGGTTGGCGCCGGTACGCCATACCTGTCCGAAAGGCACCAGGTCGCCAAATACTTTGCGGCCTTTGATACCGGGACGGGAATACGAAAGTTCAATACTGGACAGCCCGAAATTCTGTTTCAACGTTTGTGTGGGGCTGGGTTGTGGTGTTGTAAGAGTTTGTGCATCTGATAAAAGAAATGAACAGGCAACAATAGCTGCGAAAAACAGTTTTTTCATACAAGTGTGTTTTTAGAGAAGGCAAAGGTAGGGGAAAGGGAGGAGTTGTTAGTGGCTAGTGGGGAGTGGCTAGTGGGGAGTGGCTAGTGGCTAGTGGCTAGTGGGGAGTGGCTAGTAGCTAGTAGGGAGTGGATAGTAGGGAGTCGGGGGTCTGAAATTGGAGATCAATATTAGGAAATATCAACTTTAGATTTGATCTGGCTTCTGACTCCGGACTTCGGTCTTCCGACCTTAAAAGTTTATCGTTACTGTGGTACGGCCCTTTTTACTTGCATTACGTTTCCATTTGGGGCCCACCCTGATCAGGCGGATGGCTTCTTTATCGCAGGAAGAGCAAAGGGAACGCTCTACCCGGATATTCACCGGTTCGCCATTCTTGTCCACTTCAAAAGATACTTCCACGGAATTGCTTTCATTGGCTTTTTGCTGTTTGAAGTCTTCCGGTACATTCAGGTTATTGGCGAGATAGCTGTCATATTTCTCCCAGCCGTCCCTGGGTTCGGGTTCTATTAATTTCCGGTTGGCATCTTTTGAACGGGCAGCGGCATTGGGCTTCTGGTTACTCAGCACCACTTCTGTCAAACCTTTCCGGTCTTCCTGCATCACCACTTTATTACTGGGAATATCATTTCTCAGTTGTAGGCTATTGTTATCATAACCAAGAGATCGTATCTGCACATTCAGCACCGTATCGGTGGAAGTAAGAACGAAATTGCCATTGGCATCCGTGTAAGTGCCCACATTGTCCTGCACATT
>JANNUI010000241.1:0-3458 GCA_031395125.1 Chitinophagaceae bacterium
CCATGCATTCCTGTTTTGCGGGCCAAGAGGTGTAGGTAAGACCACCTGTGCCCGTATCCTCGCCAAAACCATCAACTGTGAAAACCAGACCAGGGAAGGCGAAGCCTGCGATAAATGCCAGAGCTGCCTTTCATTCAATGATGGGGCCTCCATGAATTATTTTGAACTCGACGGCGCCTCCAATAACTCTGTTGACAATATCCGTGACCTGGTAGACCAGATCCGGTTTATTCCTCAAAGCGGGAAATACAAAGTGTATGTGATAGACGAGGTGCACATGCTGAGCTCCTCCGCTTTTAACGCGTTTCTGAAAACACTGGAAGAGCCCCCCCCTTATGCTATTTTCATTCTCGCAACCACAGAAAAACATAAAATACTCCCCACTATCCTGAGCCGTTGCCAGATCTTTGATTTCAAACGCATCAGCACCAATGATACGGTTCATCATCTCGAAGAGATCTGTGAAAAAGAAGACATTAAAGCGGAGAGAGCAGCCCTGCAGGTGATCGCCCAGAAAAGCGAGGGCTGTCTGCGGGATGCTTTAAGCATTCTTGACAAAATTGTCAGCTTTACCAATGGCAAACTGAATTATGCCAATACGCTGGAGCATCTGAATATCCTGGATGCCGACTGCTACTTCAAACTGCTGGAGTACATGCAGCAGCAGGACCTGGCCGGCGCCATGCTCCAATATGACGACATCAACCGCAAGGGATTCGAAGGCGACCTGGTGCTGAATGGCTTTGCCGAGTTCATCCGCAACCTGCTGGTGTGTAAGGATGAAAGAGCAGCCGCATTGCTGGAAGTGGTGGAAAGTTTCAAAGACAAATACATTGAAACGGCAAAAACGGTCTCAGCACCCCTGCTCATCAGCGCACTGAATATTTTAAATGACACAGAGATAAATTATAAGGCGGCCCGCAACAAAAGGCTGCATGTGGAACTGGCCCTGATCAAACTCTGCTACCTGCAGCAGGCCCTTGAACTTACTGCTGAAGGAGGTGGTACCAGTAAAAAAAAAATAGCTGAAGCCCCGCTTGCCTTCCGGACTTCTTCCATTAAGTTATTTACCGGTCTGCAGGCAAAAACAAGCAATCCAAAACAGGTACTGGCAAAGACAACGGAAGCAAAACTGATAATAGAAACACCCACTGCAAAAACTCCGGTGCTGGAAGAAGCACCTCCATCCTATCAGCCACCAGTAACCCCGTCCGACCGGGTCATCCGGGCGGGCAGCAACCAGCAACCTGCAACCAACAGCAAACTTTCAGCCCTTGACAAGATCCGTAAACAGTACCAGTCCAATGGCAGCAATGGGAACGGGAACAGCAATCATCCCCTGCAGCAGCAAGTACTGCAGGATGCCTGGGCTGAATATGTTGTGAAGCTGAAAGAAGAAAAGAACTCCGCTGCCCAGCCTTTTGAGCTCACCATGTTACGAATCAAAGATGCCAACTCTTTTGAAGCTGTAATAGCTAATAATATCGAAAAACAATTCATCGAACAGGAAAGGAACAAACTATTTGCCTACCTGCAGGAAAAACTCCACAACCGCTTGCTCCAGTTTAATGTGATCGTTGAAGAAAAGACAGAGAACCGTCCGGTACTTGAACCAACGCTTACCGCCAAAGAACAGTTCCTGAAAATGGCTGAACAATACCCCCTGGTAAAAGAACTGAAAGACCGCCTGAAACTCGACCTGGATTACTAACCGCATTGAGCATTCACTATTCGGCCGGGCCCGCGGTAGCTTTCCTGACTACCAATGCTTTTGCGAAGGAATGCAGCGCAGACGGGATTGCCCATTTTACCTTAATTTCGGCACAAATTCAAAGGCAATGGCCGAAGTAATATTAATGCCCCGTCTCAGCGATACCATGACCGAAGGTGTGATTGCTGCCTGGCACAAAAAAGTGGGAGACCCTGTAAAAAAAGGCGACCTGCTGGCAGAGATAGAAACGGATAAAGCCACGATGGAACTGGAAAGCTATAAAGACGGCACGCTGCTGCATATCGGCAGCGATAAAGGCGGTAAGTTGCAGGTGGATGACCTGCTGGCCATCGTAGGTGCCCCCGGCGAGGATATTTCTTCCCTGCTAAAAAGTGGCACCGCAGCGCCGCTTCCCAAAAAAGAAGTCCCGGAGAAAAAAGCAACAACTGCACCTGCAACAATAGTGGCGGCTGCCATTGATATTTCCAAAATACCTGCCCCGATGGCAGACAGGGAGGAAGTGGTACTGATGCCCCGGCTGAGTGATACCATGGAAGAAGGAGTAATAGCTGCCTGGCATAAAAAAGTGGGTGACCCCGTGAAGAAAGGTGAAGTGCTGGCTGAGATAGAGACCGATAAGGCAACCATGGAACTTGAGAGTTATAAAAACGGGACACTCCTGCATATCGGCGCACAAAAAGGAGAAAAGATCCCGGTGAACGGTTTGCTCTGTATTATTGGTGAAAAAGGCAAAGTGGATGTGGATGCGATAGTAGCTGCTGTGAAGTCGGGAGTCCGGAGTCCGGAGTCCGTGGTCGAACCATCAAAATCTGAAGTTTCCCTTACAACACCTGGAAACAAGCAGCAGGCAACCAGTATCCAGCAACCAGTAACCAGCAACGGAAGATTGAAAGCATCTCCGCTTGCCAAAAAATTAGCAGCAGAAAAAGGAATTGATATTAAAGCCATCAGTGGCTCAGGGGATGGCGGCAGGATCATCAAAGCTGATATTGATAATTATAAAGAGACGGGAGCCGGGAGTCAGGAGCCGGGAGTAAAAACCACTGTACTTCCGGAGTTTATTCCTGGTGAAGAAGGTTACACTGATATCCCGAACTCGCAGGTCCGGAATGTGATCGCTAAAAGGCTGGCCGAAAGCAAATTCTCCGCCCCTCATTTCTATCTTACGATGGAAATAAATATGGACAATGCCATTGCCGCCCGGATACAAATGAATGAAGTAAGCCCGGTGAAGATAAGTTTCAATGATATGGTGGTGAAAGCAGTGGCACTGGCCCTTCGCCTTCACCCTGCCGTCAATGCATCATGGATGGGAGATAAGATACGCCGCCATCATCATATCCATATCGGCATAGCCGTGGCTATCGAAGATGGCCTGATCGTGCCCGTTGTACGGTTTGCCGATCAGAAAGAGCTGCCGCAGATCGCTGCGGAAAGCAAGGAACTGGCCGGAAAAGCAAAAAGCAAAAAACTGCAGCCGAATGAATTTACCGGCAATACCTTCACCATTTCCAACCTGGGCATGATGGATATAGACGAATTCACCGCCATCATCAACCCACCCGACAGTTGCATCATGGCCGTAGGAAGGATAAAGGAAACGGTGATCAAAAAAGCAGAAGGCTTTGCTGTAAGCAATGTCATGAAGATAACCCTCAGCTGCGACCACCGCAGTGTGGACGGCGCCACCGGCGCTGCCTTTCTCCAATCGGTCAAAAAATACCTG
>JANNUI010000250.1:0-3327 GCA_031395125.1 Chitinophagaceae bacterium
ATTTTATTGTTCTGCTACTATTCAGCTTGGTACGTTAGTCTTAATATCACCTTTTTTTTCGGGCAGAATGTTGAATACATTTATTTGACAGGGGTGAAATCCTTGTGCATATTGTTGAGCCTACACCTACTTATTCTTTTCTGCCCATTCTGCTGCCTGGGTGGCTATGAGAGCTTTAAATTCATCCAGGTTATCTTTCGTACCGGTGAAGTCAATTTTTTGTTTCACCTCTTTATACTGGATAATAAAAATTTTTATCGTGATTGCGTTACCGGTTATGTTATACCGCCGATTAAAGTGTACGCTTCTGCGGAAGAAGTTATACCGGCATAAACAATGGGTGCATCAATCCCTCTTGATGAAATACTGTTTAATTGCTGATCGATCAGTTTATTCAGGCCCAGGTTATCTGCCGGATTGTTTTCATCAGCGTTCTGGAAATTACAGGCAGCAAACAAAGGCTTTTCATTGGATAAAATTATCTTTGCCATCAGGGCTGAATGTAGCAGACATTACCCTTTGTGAGTGCCCAACTAAATTAGTTAGGAGAATTCCTGAAACTCCATCTTATATTTTAGCTTCATTCTCCTGAAAACCTGTTGTTACTATATATTTTCCGTCCGGTGAAAAAGAAACACGAAACATACCACTCGTATACCCAATCGGCAACATCAGTTTGGGCTGTCCACTGGACCCTGTGGGCTGGGCTTTAATAGGAGTAGTCATCAACAGAAGAGCCAAAAATGAAATACTTTTTTCATTGGTATCTGAAAGTAACTGTTTTTGATGGATTTTGATTATTACTGTTTCATTTCGACTTTGCTTTAAACCCGTATATCGTCATACTGATAATTACATTATTTGTAAAAACATTTTGCAGACTGAAAAATGGGGAAACCTGCACCTGCTTATTCTTTCCTGCCAATGATAAATAAATTGACATATCATACAGTTTCTGACAATATAGGGTTACTCCAATAATGATCCAGTTTACGGTTTTTTGTACGGCAATTGATTCCCGGTAAAGTATTTAGTCGTTGCGAAGCTACAACGCCCGCCAAATCCCGAAAGCATCCGGGAGAAGGCGGTCTTTTTAGTAATTTCAGGTGCTTAAAGACCTGGAGAGTTTCCGTCATTCCCGGTTTTTAGGTAACAGTTATGAAAAAACTTTTTGCCACCGGGTGTCGTTCTGTCGTGATGGTCATTTCGATCGTCACTTTCATTACCCCAACAGTTTTCGGACAGGAAGAGAAACCGGCTTACATCCCACCCTCCTGCATTGGCAAACCCATCAGCAAAATGTCCCGCGCAGAAATGATGGCGCAGATCCACGCTCCTGTTACTCATAATCCGCCCATCACCCGGGAAAACCAGTTGAAAATATTCAATACACTTGTAAAGATCATCAATGTAATTTACCTGTACCCCGATTTCCCGGGTCTCAACTGGCCCGGCCTGGTATCCGAGTTCCGCAACAAGATTGAAAAGGGATTAAGAACAGAGGAATATTACAAGGCAATGGAAGAATTTATTAAGCGGCTGGGAGACAAACATTCCCGTTTTGAATCGCCGGTCAGGGCCGAATATGCGAAAGCACTACTTGCGGGTAAAAACAACTTCGTTGGCGTGGGTGCGCTTCTTATGACTCTGGAAGAAATAAAACAAGTCACTATACTTGCTGTCATTCCCGGTTCTCCGGCAGATCGATGCGGGTTGAAACAACACGATATAATACTGGATGTCGATGGCATCCCGCTGGTGCAGAATGATACTACCTACCAACTTATGCGGGGGCGGGAATGTACCATGGCAACACTTACGGTGAAGTCGCCGGGGAAAGAACCGAGAAAGGTTTCCTTTGTCCGTGCCCGTGTAAACGGCTCTATGCCGGTTTATGCCAGGCTGGTCCCCACCACTGATGGCCGCCGGATCGGTTATATCTATCTTCCGAGCTTTCTTGACCTCACGGTCCCGGGCAAGGTCAAAAAAGCGCTGGAGGACTTTGGACCATTGGATGGATTGGTACTCGATAACAGGATGAACAGTGGCGGTTCGATCAGGGCGCTTGTTCCCGTACTGGGTTATTTCACATCGGGTACAGTCGGTCACTTTGTCAATCGCAGTACACGCCGTCCGCTTGAGATCGCTGCTACACCGGTTCATAATTCGCAGCAAGTACCGTTAGTCGTGCTGGTCAGCAAAAAAACGGTCAGTTATGCCGAAGTATTTGCCGGGGCATTGCAGGACATTGGCCGTGCCAAAGTCGTGGGACAAACCACCTCCGGCCGTGTGGAGACACTCTACGGTTACACTTTTGCCGATAGCTCAAAGGCCTGGATCGCCCAGGAACGTTTCGAACCCGTTAATTCCAGGATCGGGTGGCAGGGAGTTGGTGTGCGGCCTGATGCAGAAGCCCATGCACAATGGGATCAATTCACTTTTGAGAACGACCCGGTGCTGGCGGTTGCGTTGAAACTTTTGCAGTTGAAATAACAGATAATTCAGCGTTCACCCAACGATTCCCCCTAAGCTGTTCCTGCCTGGATTACAAAATCGACTATTTCCGGGTGCTTACTGATTTATACAGAAATATTTTCTACCTTCCTTCTCCAACAAAACCATCTGCCATGGCAACCCATACACACAAACCCTCCACCTTTCTTTTATTTCCCTGGGGGTTATTGTCTATTGTACTGATCATTGTGCTTAACCTGACACTTAACAATGCCTGGTTCAGTAAGCACTGGGGCTGGATAGCATTCGTATTGATTGTCCCGGCGGCTATCCTGGAAAATTTTAAAGTAGGGTACTCTACCATGCGTATCATGTTTATGAAGGTGGTTTATTCTCTCATCTCCTTCCTGCTGGTGGGCATGGCCTTCGGCTCGGCGCTTACGAAATACTATAATATTAAATTCGCTAAAATTGAAACCCCTGTAAAAGCAATCGATCTTCCCTGGTATGTACTGCTGGCACTGGTCGTTTTGTTATTAATACAAATTGCCCAGTTGTTCAGTATGCTGAAGGCAGTGAAGAGGGAATTTATGCAAATGGATCCTGACAATTAGCCCCCAAACCCCCTGAAGGGGGCTTATAACTGCCGAAGTGCAGCTTTTAAAAAGGGCCAGGTTGGGAGGGAAGAAATAATTTTTAGTTCATCGCTCAACGAACTTTCATTATCAAGGAACCTCAGCACCTGCTGGGGTTTATTTTTTCTGAACAGTGCTGTAAAAATTTTATAGCCGGGAACCTGCCAGTTCTTTAATATATACAACAGTGTGATTTCATAAAAATGGAAACGGCGGTCTAAACCTTGATTTGGAATAA
>JANNUI010000036.1:0-11928 GCA_031395125.1 Chitinophagaceae bacterium
CAGTATCGGCAGAAGTGGTATTTCAAGCCAGCAGGAACTTTATCTTTCTACAAATTTTGGTTCTTCATGGGTTGCCAAGAATTCTTCTCATCATTGTCAATACCAGTATTGGTTTTCTCATGATGTTGCTGTAAACCCGTCGAACTTAAACCAGTTTATTATGGGAGGTGTTCCACTTTACCGGTATACCTCAAGTTCTACCACCAACGGTAACGGAACAAGAACCAGTATTGGAACCAATGTTCATTCAGATATGCATGACATAGAGTTTGATCCCAATAACAGCAGCATCATTTATGTGGCCTGTGATGGCGGGATCTATAAAAGCATCAATAGCGGAAGTTCCTTTAGCAGCATCAATAACGGTCTTGCTGCCACCCAGTTTTATGCATCATTTGTAACTCATCCCACCGATCCCAATGCAATGATCGGCGGGTTACAGGATAATGGGGTGATCCGTTATAATGGAAGCACCTGGACCACAGCATTTGGCGGGGATGGCGGGCCCTGTGCCATTTCACCCAATGGCATTACGGTATTAGCTTCAAATGATGCAAGAAGTGTCAGGCGCTCCACTTCAGGTATTACCGGCTCGTATAGCTCTGTACTGAGCAGTTGGGCATTTGTAGCGGATGACAGAACTTCTTTTATGGCCCCGGTGGCTATCAGTAATTCGAATCCGAATTATATGTATGTTGCTTCAGACAATATGCATCGTTCAACAAACGGGGGAGGAACATGGACCAATACTTCTTACTCCACGGCAACGAGCTACATTGAACAACAGCGTAAAACAGGTATTGCCTTAGCGGTGTCATCAACCAATGAAAATAAGATCTATGTCTCAACCTCACCCTTTGCACAGAATACAGTTAACGATTATCTCTGGGTTAACGGGCAACCAAATATTTTTAAAAGCACCAGCCCGTCAACAGTGCCTTATTCCAGTATCAAGGGGTCATTGCCCGACAGGTTTGTAATGGACTTTGCAATCAGTCCTTCAAATGATGACAGTGTTTTCATAGTACTCGGTGGTTTTGGCACCTCACATGCATATGTAACAGGTAACGGGGGAACAACATGGACGGATATTGGCACTGGTCTTCCCGATGTGCCATTTAATGCCATTCTGATGGATAAGTTAGATCCGCAGGTGCTCTATGCAGGTTGTGATTTTGGAGTTTATGTAAGCCCTGACAGGGGAACTACCTGGATTGACTATAACAGCGGTTTCTGGGATGCTACGTTGGTAATGGATCTAAATATGACTGCAGATAATAAGATTGTGGCGGCTACTCATGGGAAAGGTGCTTTTAAAAGTGACCGTTATAGCGGTTCAGGCTCAAGGTCCGTAATAACATTTACCAGTTATCACCAGGATGGGGTGAATAAACTGGAATGGACATCACAAAATGAATCCGGCCTCGGTTATTACGAGCTGGAAAGAAGCCAGGATGGAAAGCATTTCACAAGAATAGCCACCTTTACAGCTTCCAACCAGAACCAGACATATCATTATGAGTTTGCTGACCGTGTGAACCCGCCGGTAAATACCACCTATTATTACAGGGTAAAACTGGTGAATGCCGATGGTTCTGCCAGTTATACCCAAACGATAGCCCTGGATGTAATGATAATGAAAATGGTGACGGTGCTGACCAATCCGTTCAACCAGCAAATACAAATTAAGATAAATCTTACTGATAACGGGTCTATCAATCTTAACTTATATAACAGCATGGGCCAGATTGTAAGAAAACAAATGGTTACCGGGGTAACCGGCTCCAATGTTCTTACTATTGAACAGTTGGGCAATTTATCTAGCGGGGTTTATATACTGGATGTTCTTATAAACAGGCAGCGATTCACTTACCGGCTATTGAAAAATTAGAAACTGTTGAAATAGTTTTTGCCCCTCTTCCCGGAAGAAGAGGGGTTTTTCGTAAATTTAATACATGCGGGTGTCATTATTGAAATTGGTAATTTCAAAGATTAAATACAAAATCTTCGGAGGTATGACAATCTTTTCAAAGATCATAGCAGGAGAAATACCCTCTTATAAAATTGCAGAGGATGAAAAATTCTTTGCCTTTCTCGACATATTTCCGCTACGGGAAGGGCATGTGCTGGTAGTGCCGAAAATAGAAGTGGATAACCTGTTTGATTTGCCGGCCGAATACCTGGGTGAGATGCTGTTGTTTGCACAACCCATTGCAAAGGCCATTGAAAGATCTTTCGAATGTAACCGTTGCGGTATCAGTGTGATCGGCCTGGAAGTACCGCATGCACATATTCATCTTATTCCCATCAACTCAGCAAATGACCTGAATTTTACACAAGCCAAACCCAAGGCATCAGCCGAGCGTTTGAAGAGTGTACAGGAGAGGATTTTGAAGTATTTATAGTTTTACCACAGAGTGACACGGAGTTTTATTCACAGAGGGCACAGAGTTATAGAATTACTCTTTTAATGCCATTCTTCATTGATGCCACATGAAAATTTAGTAACAAACCAACTTTACAATTGCTTAATTTCAGATAAGTCAGTATTTGTGCCATATGTACATCATTAAAAGCTTCTACTACCTTTGTTTCTACCACTACTTTTCTTTCTACAAGTAAATCTATCCGATAACCAATATCAAGCTTTACTTCCCTGTAAATAAGGGGCATTGGTTTTTCTTTTTCAACATATAATCCATCCAATGTCATCTCATAAGAAAGACATTCTTTATAAGAAGATTCAAGGAGACCTGGCCCCAAAGCTGTATGCACCCGAAAGGCAGACTTTAAAATTCTTTCTGTTATTTCATTTTCAAGCATAATACTCCTTTAACTCTGTGAATAAAACTCCGTGCAACTCTGTGGTTTATTTCTTTTTAACCCGTTCCGGGTTCTTTTTCATAAACTCTTCCCAGTTTTTTATTCCTTTATCTGCTTTTCCAACCGGAGAATTACTTTGGAAATGATGACAAAGCGCCACGGCCAGCGCATCGGTGGCATCGTATTGTTTGGAATTACTTTTAAAGGATAGCAATGTCTGCAGCATCTTCATCACCTGTTCTTTGTCAGCATTGCCGTTGCCGGTAATCGACTGCTTTACTTTTTTGGGAGAGTATTCGGTTACTTCCAGTCCGTGCCGCATAGCAGCCGCAATGGCTACCCCCTGTGCCCGGCCCAGTTTGAGCATACTTTGTACGTTCTTGCCAAAGAAAGGGGCTTCAATGGCGAAATCAGTGGGCTGGTATTTGGTAATGAGTCCGCTCACCGTATTAAAAATGAGCTGCAGTTTTTTATAAATATCTTTTACCTTTCCTGGTTTTAGTATACCCAAATCAAGCAGTGCAGCTTTATTACGAGTAATGCTGATAAGCCCATAACCCATCACGATGGTGCCGGGGTCAATTCCTAATATGATTTTGTCAGGCTTTTGCAGGCGGGACTGTATTTTTACAAGACCTGCTTACTCCAAAGGAATCCTCAGGACCGGCAGGCAGGTTAATGAAACTTAACAAAAATAGCAAAACCTTCATCAACTACTTCCTTGGGCCGTTGTTGTTCCTTTGGTTGTCATGGTCTATCTACCGGCAGATACAAAGTCAACCGGGACTGGAGCAGGCCTGGCTGCGCATCAAAGAATCTTTCAACAGCCCGCTGATATGGAACCTGATCGCTGTAGTAGTGCTGATGTTTGTGAACTGGGGTATTGAGGCTGTCAAATGGAAGTTATCGGTAAAGCCGGTGCAGCAGGTAAGCTTTTCCAAAGCGCTGCAGGCGGTACTGTCCGGTGTTTCTTTTTCAGTCAGCACTCCCAACCGCATCGGCGAATATCTTGGTAGGGTGCTGTATATGAATGAGGGCAACCGGCTGAAAACAATTTCCATTACCATTGTTGGCAGTATCAGCCAATTGATCATTACGTTGCTGGCGGGCTGCATCGGGTTGTTTATTTTAAGAAATGAAATAGAGGCAAAACAATTGATCAGCCCGATGTGGATGAGTGTGATACTATATGGCGTAATGGCCGTTTTGCTCGTAACAGGGCTCTTTTATTTCCGCCTGTCCTGGATCGTAAAATGGGCGGACCGCCTGCCGGGCAGTAAACGCTTTACTTACCTGGTAGAGGCGCTGGAAGAATTTCATGCTTCCATGCTGCTGAAACTATTATTATTATCACTGCTGCGGTTTACAGTTTTCATACTGCAGTATTACCTGCTTTTTGTTTTGTTTGACGTACACCTGTCCGGCTGGCAGGTTTTCTGGACAATCAGTGTTTCGTTTCTGGTGATGGCAATTATCCCTACTATTGCCATTGCAGAGCTTGCCCAAAGGGGGAAAGTGGTGACGGCCATTGTGGGTCTTTACAGCGCCAATGAACTGGGAATGACATTTGCCACCGGAGGTATCTGGTTCATCAACCTGATAATGCCGGCCATTATCGGCAGCATGCTTATACTGCGGATGAGAAAAATAATAAAGGCTGGAAACTAAGCTTCTTCCAGTTTAAAAAAATCCTTTGACCGGATGCCTCTTTCTGTTTGTTGAAGGTTGCAGCATTCATGCACCGGGTCGTGTTCAAAGAAAAGCAGGTAGTCCCCTTCCAGCGCTTCTTTCAGGAAAGATCTTTTTTCATTCAGGGTGGTAAGAGGGAACATATCATAAGCCATTACATAGGGTAATGGAATATGACCCGCTGATGGCAGCAGGTCGGCCATGTAAACAATCGTCTTGCCCTCATACTTTATCTGGGGCAGCATCATTGCTTCGGTGTGGCCGCTTACAAAACGTACCGAAATATTTTCAGTGAATTTCGTTTCGCCTAATTTTCCATCGGTACTGCTGCTAACATCTATGAACTGTAACTGCCCGGTTTCTTCAATGGGCAGGATATTTTCTTTTAAAAAGGATGCTTTCTCCCTTTCATTCGGGTGCACGGCCCAATCCCAATGCGCTTTATTACTCCAGTAAGTTGCATTCCGGAATGCAGGTACCAATTTTTCCCCCTCCCGCGCAATACTCCCTCCGCAATGGTCAAAATGCAGGTGGGTGAGAAATGCATCTGTAATATCATCCCGGTGAAAACCATGTTTTGCCAGCGACTTATCCAGGGTATCATCACCATGTAAATAATAATGGCTGAAGAACTTTGCGTCCTGTTTATCACCATTGCCATTATCCACGAGGATCAGCCGGTTGCCCTCCTCGATCAGCAGGCAGCGCAATGCCCAGGAGCATAAATTATTTTCATCGGCAGGATTTATCTTATTCCATATGCTTTTGGGAACAACGCCGAACATGGCGCCGCCGTCCAGTTTAAAATAACCTGTATTTATTGAGTAAAGTTTCATCTGATAATATGGTTAGAAGAACAAATATTCAAATGCAGGGTTCTAAAGTCTCCGCCAACTGGCGGAGGATTTAGGGGGCTTTCCTTTCTTTTGCCGCATTGGCATAGAACAATAAACAAAAACCGATGACAAAGAAAGTAGCAAGCGCCAGTGTGGAGATTCTTTGTGAGCCGGTCAGCTCCGTAATTAACCCGAAACTGAATATACCCACTACGGCTGCAATTTTTTCCGTCACATCATAGAAGCTGAAAAAAGATACCGTGTCTCTTGTGTCGGACGGGATCAGTTTGGCATGTGTGGAACGGCTCAGCGATTGTATGCCTCCCATGATAAAACCAACAGCTGCTCCCAGCGAATAGAATTCATAGATTCCGCCTTTGGGAAGACTGTACGCAGCAAAACAAACCCCGATCCAGATCACTACCAGCCACATCAGTGTTTTGATATTACCGATCCGGGATGACAGCCAGGAAATAGTAAAGGCGCCCGGGATTGCGATCAGCTGGATGATCAGAATGGCAATGATCAGGTTGTCCGTGGGAAGTTCCAGTTCCCCTTTACCATAAATGGCAGCCACCAGCATCACCGTCTGTACGCCCATATTGTAAAAGAAAAAAGAAAGCAGGTACCGTTCAACTTTGGCATTTGCCTTACTTGTGCCCACACTTTTCGTAATTCCCTGTATCCATTGGATACGATATTACGCCGGAGATCGCCGCTTCCTGCCGGAACAGGTGTGGGCAAGCGACGCAGGGAAAATTGTCCAAACCCCCACCACCATATACCCACGAGTAAGAATGATATTTGCGCCCCCTTGCTTTCCGTGATGCCAAATTTTTCCGGCATCATTACGAATACGAAACAGACGATCTGTAATAACACACTTCCTACATAGCCATAGGCAAATCCTTTGGCGCTGATGCGGTCACGGTCTTCCACCGCTGCTATTTCGGGAAGAAAGGAATTATAAAAGACCTGTGCGCCCCAAAAACCCACACAGGCGATGACGATACCGGTAATACCCAGTGTCAGCGTATCATATTGAAAAAAATACATCGAAGCACAGGCGAGACTTCCCAGTGTGAGGTAAAAATTGAGGAATTTTTTCTTATTGCCTTTATAATCGGCGATGGAAGAAAGTAAAGGCGACATTACTGCCACGATCAGCATCGCCAGTGCAATGGCATAATTGTAAAGCGCTGAGTTTTCAAATTGTCTGCCCAAAAAAGTGACAGTTGTTTTTGAAACATCCGCATTGTCCACCGCTATCGCATCAAAGTAAGTGGGAAAAATGGTGGAAGTAATGACCAGGTTGTATGCTGAACTGGCCCAGTCGTACATAGCCCAGCCGTTCACTACTTTTTTCGGAGCCGTTTGCATGGAAATGCTTTCAGTAAAAATAGGGGAAAGTTTTTATCCCTTTATCACACCAGCCAGTATCAGCGCCAGCAGGATGATACCGGCGATGATGCGGTACCAGCCGAACAACCTGAACCCATGTTTTTGCAGGAAGCCGATGAAAAATTTAATTGCCAGCATCGCCACCACGAAAGCTACTGCGTTGCCGATGATAAACAGTTTTACATCTTCTGCACTGATGGTCTTGTATCCTTTCAGCAGTTTGTAGCCGGTGGCAGCGGCCATTGTGGGTACGGCAAGAAAAAAAGAAAATTCAGCAGCAAGTTTTCTTGTCAGCTGCTGCTGCATACCGCCGATGATGCTGGCAGCGCTGCGGCTTACGCCGGGTATCATGGCCACACATTGCCAGAGGCCGATGATGATGGCTTTCGGAAAACTGATCTGCCCGTCAGTTTCGACAACCGGCTTGCGGAAGAATTTATCAATGAATAACAACACAAAGCCCCCGGCAATCATGGTAATGGCTACCACCAATGCACTGTCAAGCAGTTGATCAATTTTATCAGAAAAGATAAAACCCAGCAGCAGGGCGGGGATCACCGCCACGATCAACTTCCCGTAAAAATTCCACTTGCCCGTTTTCAATGGCGCCATAAATTTTTTCCAGTAAAGCACCAGCACCGCCAGTATGGCCCCTAACTGAATGCCGACCGTAAAGAGTTTGGTAAAATCATTTGATTCCACTTCCAGCAGTTTCTCAGCAATGATCATGTGGCCGGTAGAGGAAACGGGCAGGAACTCTGTCAGTCCTTCTACAATAGCGATGATGATGGCTTCGGCGGTATTCATGGATCAGTTGTGGTTTTAAATAAAGAAAGCGGTCAGTGCCTGCTGCCGCTTTACAACTATTTGAACAGGGAACCTCCTAATTGGAAGCTGCCTTTGGTTTTTTAAAAATGGCAAAAACCTCGATCACCAGCCCCAGCAAAATAAGGAGGGGGGCAACAGTGATACGGGTAGTGCTGTACACGGCATCTTTATTGAAAACGGAAGGGTCGGTATTGCTCTTGCCGCCTGACATCAGGAACATACCCGCAGCAATCACCAGCAGCCCGATCAGCATCCAGCGGTAATTGTCTTTTGAAAAAATGGAAGGACTGTTCTTTTCGTTCATTTCATTCTTTTTTGGCTGTGCAATATAATGAATTTAGTGAATGGTGAATGGTCAATAGTGAATATCGGCTAAGTGAGTTTATTGCCCATTGACTATTGCCAATTGACCTCAATACAGGTCATCCAGCTTCATCTTCAGGTACTTCACCACACTCCGGTGGGTGCTGAAGAGGGTGATGCCGATTCCCAGAACGGTCAGGATAAAGAAAAGCAGCAGCAGGAGCCCGGTGTCATGAATGGTTTTCAGCCAGCTCACCGAACCTTCCAGGATCAGAATAATAATATATAAAACTGCTGAAGCAATTAAGCCGCTGAGGGCCCCATTGATGATGGCCCGGATATTCAGGGGCTTGGCGATAAAGCTGCGGGTGGCTCCTACCATCTGCATGGTCTTTATCAGGAAGCGGTTGCTGAACATGGCCAGCCGGATAGTATTATCAATAAGGAAGATCACCACCAGCGATATGATGATAACAAGTATCAGCAAACCAATACTCACAATCCGGATATTCTGGTTCAGCTTGCCCACCAGCGCTTCGGGGTATTTTACATCGGTCACATAGGTCTGGGCTTCCAGGTCTTTTTTGATATTTGCCAGGGTGTCAAGTTGTACATAATTTCTTTTCAGCCTGAAATAAATGGCATCAGGAAGTGGGTTTTCGTTAAGCACCCTGCCCCAGTCTTCGCCCCCGTCCTGCATGTATATCTTCTGCGCTTCTTCCTTGGACACATACCGGATGGATTTTACATAGGGCTTTGTCGTCATATAATTCATCAGGGCCACACTGTCTTTGGGGTTCAGGTTGGGAAGAAGGTAGGTCCTCACTTCCACGTTCTCTTTGAAGTAGTCGCCGATCTTGCTGGCATTGATCACCAGCCAGCCGATTATACCGAGGAGGAACAAGACAAGGGTTACCCCGAGTACGGACATGAAGTAAGATGGTTTTCCCCGTTTGATAGAAGCTTTACCGGATTGGGACATGCAGTTGCTTTTTCAGGTTAATGGATGACGGGCCATCCGTCGCAAATACCAGCTATGGATGGCGGGCAAAAATAGCAGTTTATACCCATTGAATCCAGCTTTTAAATTTATGATCCCGGTATAATGCCGGCCCGCATACCCCGAAAAGGATTTTAGTATATTATCGAAGAAGCGGAGTCGGCATTAGTGCTACAATCAGTATTTTTGCTGCTCCAATTTAACGATTGCTTCCGGCTCATATTGTCATTTGCCGTGAAAGATATTTGTTAAAGAATATTTGGACTATCGTACTATGATAGCCAATAAATGACAGGATTACTATAATGAGTAAACAAAATAAAACAGGAAGTGATACTAACTCCCCGCCAACTGGCGGGGATGGGGGCAAGGAATACAATTTCAGGGATATTGAAAAGAAGTGGCAAAAAAAATGGAAGGCGTCCAATATTTACAAGGTAAATAATCCTGGGCCTGGCGAAGGATCCAAACCCAAGTATTATGTACTGGATATGTTTCCCTATCCCAGCGGGGCGGGGCTGCATGTGGGCCATCCGCTGGGTTATATCGCTTCGGATATTTATTCAAGATATAAAAGACTGAAAGGTTTTAATGTGCTGCACCCGATGGGTTTTGACAGTTTTGGCCTGCCTGCCGAACAATATGCCCTGGACACCGGTCAGCATCCTGCTGTCACTACGAAAAAGAATATTGAAACCTTCAAATTGCAGCTGGATAATATTGGTTTTTGCTACGACTGGAGCCGTGAAGTGCAGACCAGCGACCCGAACTATTATAAATGGACACAGTGGATATTCCTGCAACTGTTCAATAGTTACTACGACCGCAAAGAACAAAAAGCAAAACCAATCGCCGGACTGGTAAAGATCTTTGAAAAAGAGGGTTCTGCGCATTGCTCCCGATTGCTAAGGGGACCCATTGCATACTCTTTTAGCGCTGATGAATGGAAATCGTTTGATGAAGCAGCAAGACAAACCATATTAATGGACCATCGCCTTGCTTACTGCGGCTATGGTGAAGTGAACTGGTGCGAAGCATTGGGAACTGTATTGGCCAATGATGAAGTAGTGAATGGAGTGAGTGAGAGGGGAGGCCACCAGGTAGTGAAAAAAACATTACGGCAATGGTATTTGCGGATCACGGAATATGCAGACCGGTTGCTGGAAGGATTGAACAAAGTGGACTTCAGCGAGGCGATGAAGGAAATGCAGACGAACTGGATCGGCAAAAGCAGCGGAGCGGAGATCGATTTTGCGGTTCGCCTCACCCCCAACCCCTCTCCTTACGGAGAGGGGGGCACAACAGCCCGTTTCTTTCAGACAGTTGATAAAAGTTACTGGGGCATACTTAAAAAGTATGGAAGGGAAAACAGAAAAAACCCGACAGAAGCAGAAGATATTCTCTGGCAGAGAATGAGAAATAACCAGACAGGGGTGAAGGTGAGGAGACAACATGCCATACAGGGATATATTGTTGACTTTGCCTTGCTTGAAGTAAAACTTGCAGTAGAGGTGGATGGCGAATATCATAATGAGGAAGAGCAGCGTATCTATGATGAGGCCAGGGCAAAATTTTTGAAGCAATACGAAATTGATGTTATCCGTTTTTCGAATGAAGAAGTGATTAACGATACAAATAATGTAATAAAAAAAATAATTAATGAAGTAAAGAAGAGAAAAGAGGGGAACCTTCAAAATGCGGAGGCTTCCGCTTCCCCCTCTCCGCCAGGAGAGGGCTGGGGTGAGGCTGTACTCCGGGTTTACACAACACGTCCCGATACCATCTTCGGTGTTGACTTCATGGTCATTGCTCCCGAACATGAACTGGTGGAACAAATAACCACGGCCGAACACTACCAGGCAGTGGAAGAATATATCACTTATGTAAAAAGTCGTAGTGAAAGGGAACGCATGGCGGAAAAAAAGATCAGCGGGGTGTTCACCGGTGCGTATGCACTCAATCCTTTTGATGGAAGAGAAATTCCCATCTGGATCGCTGAGTATGTGCTGGCCGGTTATGGTACCGGCGCCATCATGGCGGTGCCCTGCGGTGATGAGCGGGACCACAAGTTTGCCAAACATTTTAATATCCCGATCACCAATATCATCGGTAGCCATTATAATGGAGAAGAAGCCAACCCCACCAAAGATGCCATTCTTGAAAACTCCGGTTTCCTGAATGGATTGTTGATGAAGGATGCGATCGATGTGGCGATAAAGGCCATTGAAGAAAAAGAGATCGGCATCCGTAAGGTGAATTATAAAATGCGGGATGCCGCCTTCAGCCGCCAGCGCTACTGGGGCGAACCATTTCCGATCGTCTGGAAAGATGGTATTGCATATCCACTGGATGAATCTGAATTGCCGCTGGAACTCCCGCATGTGGATTCTTATAAACCCGGACCGGACGGAGAAGGACCGCTGGCGAACATTAAAGAATGGGCCCTCATCCCCTCACCCCCAACCCCTCTCCACGGGGTGGAGAGGGGGGCCGCAAGAGTTCCTAAGTACGGAGTACAAACTCCGAAACAATATGAGTTGGCGAAGGAAATGAGAAAAGGTCATACTGAAGCAGAAGGCTTATTGTGGAAGGTCTTAAGGGATAGTAAACTGGGTATAAAATTCAGAAGGCAACACCCGGTAGATAAATATATTGCCGATTTTATTTGCTTGCAGGAAGGACTAATTGTGGAAGTAGATGGTGGCTATCATATTGACGAAGAGCAGAAACAATACGATGAAAAAAGAACAAGGGTTCTGAATACAATCGGTTTTGAAGTAATGCGGTTTACGAATGAAGAAGTAATTGCAAATCCTTTTAAAATAAAAGACGAGCAAAGGAGAAGAATGCTTACAAATGATTTCATCATCATACATTTAAAATTTATGATACGCCGGCCAGAAACTCAACACTAATTGTTTTGTTCCCTATGCTCTCTGCCTATGCTCTCTGCCTAATGGATTTCCTAAAATTCGGTTTTACTCCTTCACCCTCAACAAATCATCATTGACCTCCAGAACTTCATATTCATGGACAACCGCATTTCCT
>JANNUI010000302.1:0-3159 GCA_031395125.1 Chitinophagaceae bacterium
TCAAAGTTCTCCGCTTTGGGAATACCACCCCCACGAGGATGATTTTGCGTCATCAGCTTCTGAAATTCCACGCTGAAATAGATCTGGGGGTCAGCGCTGAGGTTGGCATACAATTGCTTCTGCCTTGTCTTGAATGATTCAAAAGCGTCGGCATCTTTTCGCGGGGCGGTAAAATACAAGTGGAGCAGTTGCAGCAGCGTCTCTGTTTCCCTGGGAATGGTGGTTCCGTTCATTCCCTCGCTGTAGGGGGCAATGTTAGCAGACAGATTGGTGCTTTTCCCTTTCAGCATATTGGAAAGATCAATGGCAGAGAAATCACCCAGCCCGCTTTGATTAACAACAGAAGCCGCATAACTGGCGGAATAATAGTCCGCATCTTTTGCCAGCGAATGACCTCCTTTACTGAATGCACGGAAGATGATCTCATCATTTTTGAAATTGGTGGGTTTCAGTATTACCGTAGCGCCGTTGGAAAGACGGATGGTAGTGGTGCCCAGGTCCTCATCTGTTTTTGAGCTGATGACTTTCCCGGATTTTAACTTGTCAACATTCATCAATGAAGTGGCCAGTACTTTTTGTTGGTAAGCATCAATGGAGGCCAGTTCCACTGAACCTATAATGCTGTTTATTTCTTCCCGGGAAGGGATCTTCACTCCGTCTTTGTCCGGGGCATTCATCGTCACCACCATATTGTCTTTGGTGATCCAATTGGCGGCGAGTTTATTGATCTCTTCCAGTTTTACGGTCGAAAAATACTGTTTAACAAAATCATATTCCCATTCGATCCCGGGACTGGGTTCATTAACGAGGAAATTATTGACATATTCATCGACATATTTGTACGACTCTTCTTTTTCCCGTTCATTGAAAATGCGGTCGTAAAAGCTCTGCATCTGTTTCTTCTGCAACTCAAATTCAGCCGGAGTGAAACCGTGCAGCAGCACCCGCCTGTTTTCCTGCAGCAATGTATACAGTGTATGGGCCATGCCGGTATCGCTGCTGTTGGCATATAACTGGTATACATCTTTTGTGCGGGCATAGCTGTTGGCATAAAATGAACCGGCACCAACGAAAGGTGGATTGGACCTCAGTGTCAGTTCCCGCAACCGGTTATTCAGCATGCCGGTGAACAACCGGGTATTGATATACCGGCAATAGTCACCGATGGTGACATGCAGCATCAGGTCTTTTTTATACATGACCTGCACCGAAGGGAAAGCTGTTTCCTTGTCTTTGGCAACAACGGATAATGTCTCTTCATGGCTGGGTACCACAAAAACTTCTCTGTGCCGCGGAAAAGCCCCTGCAGGGATTTTGCCGAATGTTTCTTTGACCTTTTGTTCGATCTCATTTACATCAATATCTCCCACAACTACCACCGCCTGCAGGTCGGGGCGGTACCAGTCTTTATAAAACCGCTTTAATGCAGCATGAGAAAAACCTTCCAGCGACTCTTTGGTGCCGATAGGAAGACGTTCCGCATATTTTGAACCACGGTATTGTACCGGCAGGGTCTTTTTCATCATCCGCTCACCTGCGCCGCGGCTCAGCCGCCACTCCTCGATCACCACCCCCCTTTCTTTTTCAATTTCCAGCGAATCGAGCAGGGCATTGTGTGCCCAGTCTTCCAGTATCTGCAGGCCTTTCTCCACCAGGCCCGGTTTATCCGTTGGCACGGGAAGGATATATACCGTTTCATCAAAACTGGTGTAGGCGTTCAGGTCGGCGCCAAACTCAACACCGATGCTTTGAAGATAACTTACCAATTCATTTTTGGGAAAGCGCAGGGTGCCGTTGAAATTCATGTGCTCCATGAAATGGGCCAGCCCCAGCTGGTCCTCATCTTCGAGCACTGAGCCGGTGTTCACTACCAGGCGCATTTCCACTCTTTTCTCAGGAAGGCCATTATGCCGGATATAATAAGTGAGACCGTTGGGCAGGCGGCCAATCCTTACTTTGGGATCTACCGGCATCACCTGGTCCATATTGATCTGCGACCATGCAGGAAGCATCAGGCCCATCATTCCCAGCAGGGACAAACAGAGTATTTTAACCAGCTTCATACTACTTTCTTTTGGGAAGGTAAATTTATCGGAATGGCGGGGGTTGGAAAAATAAAAAACCCCTTTTTTAACGAGGGGGAAGGCGATATTTCCCTGGAAGAAAATGGTGAATGCAGATATAAGTACTTATCGGGGCGGAAACAGGCTGGCTTATTGCTTTTTTGGTTGAAGGGGGATCTTAAATATCCGGTCCCCTTTGCCGTCGATCAGCACCCCCATCGGCTGCTGGGATTTATAGATTTCGGGCACTTTCTCAGCTAAAAAATCGATCAGTTTTGTCAGCTTGAGTTTTGTTTCATCATTATTTTCCTTCAGATAATTGATCAATACGGTTGCAAAGGGACTGTTTTTACCTATTTCACCGTCCGAGACCTTAGTGGCCCTCCCGGAGGTTATGATCCATTTGAAGGGCTCCTCTTCAGGCAAAGTCTTGTTCTCGGCAGAAGTAATGATTTTGGGGGATGATTGCACACTGTTGGCGATCATTCCCGAATAGCAGGCATCCACAATCAAAAGACATTTTTTTGCCCCGATCTTTATAAAATTATCGATGATATCGCTTGATTTTACCGCTGTGGTCACATCATCTGCCTCGGCCTCCTGTGGGATGAAGTAATAACCCCCGTCGGCAAGCTGATCCTCATTACCGTGGCCTGATAAATAAACGATCAGGTTATCGTTGCGACAGGCCAGTTTCAGGAAATTACGGATGTGGTTAATGATATTTTTCCGCGTAGCGGCCGTATCCAGGAGCAGGGTAATGTTGGCCCTGTTATACCCGAATTTGTTTTCAATAAGTGCTGCAAAATCCCTGATATCATTTTTAGCATTATTAAGGTGGTGCCAGGTTTTATAATTGTCAATACCGATCCCCAGGAAATAATTTTTCCCTTCACAGGGAGCCTGAACAGTATTGTTTTTCAGTTCGAGGTTAAATATTTTAGTGGCAGAAAACCCATTTTCGTCCTTTGCTTCTATGATCACTTTATTCATGCCGTTCGACAGGGTCAGGCTCGTATCAAAGAACCTGAAATCAGGTTTATAAGAAACGGGTACGCCGTTTATTCTTATGGAGGCAATGGGTTTGTTGCCGGTG
>JANNUI010000303.1:0-3485 GCA_031395125.1 Chitinophagaceae bacterium
GCATGGCCTTCCATAGGTCATTGGGAATATTCACATAACCGATGCGCTGGGATTCATCTACGAGCCAAATGGCCCCCCCACCCCCCGTAGGGGGGATTTCAGAAAGTTCCCTTAGCTCAAGGCTTAAATAATTTTCGAACATCTCCTGCGTGGGTTGTTTGGGCATGCCGATACTGCCAAAGGCAGAACCCTTGTGTTTTGCAATATCTTCCAGGTCAATGATCGCTTCTTCTTTTTCTTCCAGCGCTTTCAGCAATTCTGTTTTCCCTGAACCGGTGTAGCCGCCGAGGATATTCAACTGGAAGGGTAGTTTAAAAGTATCTAACACATAGTTGCGGTACTTTTTATAACCACCTATGAGTGTATAAACTTTAAATCCATACAGATCCAGCAACCACGAAACAGCGCCACTGCGCATACCACCCCGCCAGCAGTAAGTCAATAGGCAATTGGCAACAGGCAATGAATTTTCACTATTTGAAGAGTTGTCTATTGTCCGTTGCCAGTTGTTTATTATTCCCGTAGCTGCTTCAACCATAAACCGCATCTTCGGCCCGAAGTAATCCAATCCGATCTTGATGGCGGCTTCCCGGCTTTGCTGTTTGTAAGTGGTACCCACCACTTTTCGTTCTTCATCCGAAAAAAGGGGCAGGGAATGTGCTCCGGGAATATGGGCATGGATATATTCACCAGGACTGCGTACATCGATCACCGGGTGTTGCTTCGCCAGCCCAAGGAATTGTTCAATATTGATTTTTTCTGCCGCCATTATTTGTTAGCCACTAATTCCACGAATTAAAACAATTACAAACAAATAGAAAATACCCGTCAATAAAATCCTATTAGTGAAATTAGTGTGATTTGCGGCCAAGAATAAAAAACCACCGATTGTTCGGTGGCCTGTATTTTACTCACTTTCAGAGGCTGGGGTTTACCCGTTCATACTCGCCAGGAACTCTTCGTTGCTCTTGGTGCCCTTCATCCGGTTCTGCAGTTCCCGCATGGCTTCTTCTGCGTTCATGTCGGTCAGGTAAACACGGAGCAGGTTCATCCGCTGCAGCACATCTTTTTCCAGCAGCAGGTCGTCGCGGCGGGTGGAGGAGGCCACAATATCAATAGCGGGGTAGATACGTTTGTTCGACAGCTTCCTTTCCAGTTGCAATTCCATGTTACCCGTTCCCTTGAATTCCTCAAAGATCACCTCGTCCATTTTGCTACCAGTATCCACCAGGGCTGTAGCGATGATGGTCAATGAACCACCGCCTTCAATTTTACGGGCAGCCCCGAAAAATTGTTTTGGTTTTTGCATGGCATTGGCTTCTACACCACCCGATAATACTTTACCGGACGCGGGCGCTACCGTATTATGTGCCCTTGCCAGTCGGGTGATCGAGTCTAAAAGTATCACCACATCATGCCCGCATTCCACCAGGCGTTTTGCCTTTTGTAAAGCCATCGTTGAAACCTTTACGTGTTTTTCTGCGGGTTCATCAAAAGTGGATGCAATGACTTCTCCTTTGATACTGCGTTCCATATCGGTTACTTCCTCCGGACGTTCATCCACCAGCACCACCATCAGGTAGCATTCAGGGTGATTGGCTGCAATGGCATTGGCCACGGCTTTCAGCAACATGGTTTTCCCGGTTTTGGGCTGGGCCACTATCAGTCCCCGCTGGCCTTTACCAATTGGCGTGAAAAGGTCCATAATGCGGGTAGAATAATCAGAAGGAGTAGTGAACAGATTCATTTTTTCATAGGGGAACAGCGGTGTGAGGTAATCAAACGGCACCCTATCCCTCACTTCTTCAGGACTTTTACCGTTGATGCTGTCCACTTTCAGCAAAGCGAAATATTTTTCACCTTCTTTCGGAGGGCGCACTGCTCCATACACTGTATCCCCGGTTTTCAGGCCAAAGAGTTTGATCTGGGAAGGAGAAACATATACATCATCCGGCGAGGATAAATAGTTATAATCAGAGGAACGGAGAAAACCATACCCATCCGGCATCATTTCCAGCACACCTTCGCTGAGTATCACACCGTCAAACTCAACATTGAACTGCTGTTCCCGGCGGGGTGGATAAACTTTCGCGGCACCCTGTGAAGAAGCATCCCCGGAAGGCTGTGAGGCTTCGGCAATGATAGCGGCTACATCACTGTTTCCATCAACAGCCCCCTCTTCATTCAAGACCGGCATATCCATCAATTCTTCGTCCCCCGCTTTCCCACCGTCGCTTAAGCTTTGGCGGACAGGCTTTTTTGCTTTTTTAACAGGGACCGGCTTTGCTTGCCTGCCGGCAGGCAGGTCTTTTTTTATAGACATATCGGGTTTTTTATTGATAGATTTTTCTTCATCACCGCTTTCCACCTCTGCCTCTTCGCTGCCGATACTGGTGGTGGTTTTTACGATGCGCTTCCGCTTGCCGTCTTCGGCAGGTTTGGCGCCTTTGGAACCGGCAATGGCTTGGCTGTCAAGTATCTTATACACCAGTTCCTGTTTGCTCAGTTTTTTGGCGTTGGGGATTTTGAGCTGTTCGGCTATATCCAGCAGCTCAGGAACGAGCATGTCGTTCAGTTGAAGAATATCGTACATATAAACATCTTGAAGTTAATCACAACTCGCAGTCACCAGTCTTAGTAATTTGAAAATTCAGGGTTTATGATTGATTGGATTCGGCGGGTAATTATGAGCAAAAGCCAGGGAGAACTATATTTTTTGGCCTCTTTTCCTCTGCAATGATACGGCTAATTCCGGAAAATCAAAAATTCTTGTCCGCCGTAGTCCCCAAAAGCTTTCAGGACGAAGGCGGATTGACCCCTTTCCTGTTTATTGGTAGCCAGCTTCTGTCCCCTGATCAGGCTGACGTTGTCCCGCCGTATGGCGGGACTCTGTTCTGGGGTTAGTTCGTTGCTCAGCAAGTCTAAGTGGGACACTAATTAATTATTGCCATTTATTAATAAAGAAAAGAGTATGGCATATTTTAAACGAAACAGAAAACCCTATCTATCCTGCCCCTCCTGCTTTATCTTTGCCCCTCGGAAAAAAGATAAAATGTTCAACAAACGAACCAAAATAAAAGAGCTGCTGGCACAGGAGCCTGCGGGGCAGGAAGTGACCGTGATGGGCTGGGTGCGGACCTTCCGCAACAACCAGTTTATAGCGCTGAATGATGGCAGTACTAATAATAATATTCAGGTGCTGGTGGAGCTGGGCAGTTATGATGATGATTTTCTGAAACGCATCACTACCTCTGCTTCGTTGAAAGTAACCGGGAATATCATTGCTTCTCTGGGCAAAGGCCAGAAGATGGACCTGAAAGCCACCAGCATTGAGATCCTGGGCGACAGCGACGCAGAGATTTACCCGCTACAGCCCAAGAAACACAGCCTGGAGTTTTTACGGGAGATCGCCCACCTTCGGTTTCTCACCAATACATTTGGTTCGGTATTCAGGGTTCGTCATGCATTGGCGTTTGGCATTCATA
>JANNUI010000324.1:0-1763 GCA_031395125.1 Chitinophagaceae bacterium
TGGAAAAACTGACTGTGGATGATCTGAAAGCAGTAGCGAAACGATATTATAGATCCTCCAACCGCACGTACGGCGTTTTTACTCCAGAGGCGACGCCTGAAAGGACGGTGGTGAGTGAAACACCCGATGTAGCCAAACTGCTCAGCGGCTACCAGGGAAAAGAAGTGGCGGCGCAAAAGGAGAATTTTGAGAACAGCATTGCCAATATCAAAAAGAATACGGAGTACGGTACTTTGCCCAATGGCGCAAAATATGCGTTGCTGCAAAAACCCACCAAGAGCGATAAGATCAATGCCAGTATCTCCCTCCGGTTCGGGGATGAGAACAGCCTGATGAACAAACCGGAAATATCAGGCTTACTGGCCGATATGCTGAAGACCGGGACCACTACCCGCAGTAAAAAACAGATTAGCGATGAACTGGACCGTATCAAAACCAATATCTCTTTTTCCGGGGCGGTGAACGGACTTATCATCAACGTCAACACCGACAAGCAAAACCTTTCCGCAGCGCTGGCACTGCTGGATGATATGCTGCGCAACCCCGAATTTGATGAGGTGGAATTTGATAAAATAAAGATCGATGCCAAAGCTGATATTGAAGCCTACAAAAGTGACCCGCAGACCGTGGCGTCTGAAAAATTATCGAAACTAACGACCAATTATCCCAAGGGCCACCCCAACTATGCTGCTTCCTCCGATGAGTCGCTGGAAGACCTGGCCAGGATAAAACTGGACGACCTGAAGGTTTATTATAAAGATTTTTATGGCGCCAATAATTCCATTTCTGCATTTGTAGGGGAGCTGGATAAGAAAACCGTAACAGATTTCCTTAATAAGACCTTTGGTAAATGGGACAGCAAAATGAAATTTGCCACCATTGTGCCCAAATATTTTGAGGTAAAAGGAACCACAGAGACATTCAACACGCCTGACAAGACCAATGCCATGCTGCTGGCCAATATCAATATCAATGTTTCAGAGACTCACCCGGATTTTCCCGCAATGTATATAGCCAATGAACTGCTGGGCGGAGGCGCCTTCCTTTCTTCCCGCATCCCGCAGCGGCTCAGGGAGAATGAGGGCATGAGCTACGGCGCAGGTACATTCATGAATTCCAATTACCGTTATGATGTTGCCAGCTGGGGTGTTTATGCTATGTTCAATCCTTTGTACAAAGGTCGTCTCGATTCTGCCCTGCACCAGGAGGTTGACAAGGCCCTCAAAGGCGGATTCACCAAAGATGAACTGGACAAATCAAAGAATGCCTGGCTGGAAGGAAACAAAACAACACTGGGCATGAATGATTTCCTGGTCCGCCAGTTGCGCTGGTATATGCGGGATGAAAGGGACCTGGCCGATTTTACCGACTTTGAAAATAAAATAAAATCGTTGTCACTGGAAGCGGTCAATGCGGCACTGCGTAAATATTTTGACAAGTCGAAATTAGTGATGGTATACAGCGGCGACTTTGAAAAAGGCAAAACAGATAAACCCGCGGAGAAAAAAGGATTTTGACCAATAGTATCTGAACTTTTATTACCCTTCAGAGATCTCGCTGTTTAGGGTTCGGAGCCTCCTCTCCTTTGGAGTTCCCGAGCAAAGCGAAGGGAACGAGCGGAGCTCAGTGGGAGGTGAGGTCTCCGTTTGTCAAAGCCTTGAACACTTCTTCAAGGCTTTGATTCTCGCTCTGCAGCGAAACGATATTCAGGTTGTTGTTGATCGCCAGTTGAAGAATTTGTTTTTTCACGGCCTCGGCATTTG
>JANNUI010000357.1:0-6532 GCA_031395125.1 Chitinophagaceae bacterium
TTTTTATCCTGCTCTGTCTGATCTTACCGGGTATTTAAAAGGCCGTGCCGGCGGCTGGCCCCATTTATTTGATAAGAACAATCTTGCTTTCAACAATAAAAAAGAAAAAATTGAAACGGCCGGTTATTATGATGTGGTAAATTTTGCCCGGCTTATAAAAGTACCCGGTATGTATAGCTGGGGATTTAATGATGAAACCTGTCCGCCTACTTCGATGTATGCTGCTTATAATATGATCACAGCGCCCAAAGAATTATTCCTTGTACAGGAAACCGGTCACTGGACCTACCCAGAGCAAACAGAAAAATTAGGTAACTGGTTAACTGGGAAACTAAAAGGGCAGTAAAAAAATATCAAGGTTTATATTTCCCGGCTGTCTGTAGTGTTCCCCGCAATGCTGCGGGGCATGCAATGAATAAAAAATTCTGAATGGTTGTGCTGGGACTGTGTCTCAGCATCAGCCTCAAAGAGGCTGTTCATTCTCAGTCTTTCAGGACTAAAGTCCTTCATCAGTGAATTCATTCTCCTTGAGCTCGCTGTCATAAATTCGCTGACTATTTTTCCCGGAATAAAAGCTTTAATGGCTATTTCGTACATTAGGTAACTCAACTTATATATATGTCCTCTTTTAACCGAAGAAACTTTCTGAAAGCAACCGGAGTGGTTGCATTGCCGGGCTTTTTATCACCTGCTGCTTTATTAGCCAACGATGCAAATGAGAGATTGCCCGGGGAGGATAACCGGCCCGTAAAACTGTACGGTGACGGGGAAATGTTTGAGCCCGGTGAGTATATCAAAGAGTTATCAGACATGAATGCCAAAAACCCGATAAAGAGGGATAATTATGGAAAAGGCGGGGTGGTAGAGCAACTGGAAAAGAAATTTGAGGAAATAACCGGTAAGCAAAAGGCCATCTATATGCCAAGCGGTACCATGGCCAACCAGTTTGGCATTGCGGTACTCAGCGGCGAAAAAACCAAGGTCTTTGTGCAGGATACCAGCCATGTTTACCGGGATGAAGCAGATGCTGCACAATCAGTTTTTCAAAAGCGGTTAATGCCCCTGGCAAAGAATGAGACCTACTTTACTGCCGATGCACTGAAGAATGCCATTGAATCCTTACCAAAGGAAGAAGTGTTTGCCAGCGGTGTGGGTGCCGTCTCCATCGAAAACCCGGTGCGCCGCAGCGATGGGGCGATGGTACCGGTTGACGAAATAAAAAAGATAAGCGCCTGGTGCAGGGCGAACAATATCAGGCTTCACCTTGACGGCGCCCGGCTTTATATGGCATCGGCCTGGTCAGGCGTATCCGTACAGGAATACTCCTCTTATTTTGATACGGTCTACATTTCACTATACAAGTATCTCGGGGCAAGCGGCGGGGCCATTCTTTGTGGTGATCAGGCGGTGATCGATAAAATGCCGCATCTCATAAAGATCCACGGGGGTAATATGTATGGTAACTGGCTCAATGCTGCGATGGCATTGCGCCGGCTGGAAGGCCTGGAAACCCGTTTGCAGGAAACAAAGAAAAGAGCAGAAGAAATATTTGCAGCGCTGAATAAACTGCCCGGAATAAAGATCACTGCCCCGGATGGCGGCACGAATATTTATCATGCCACATTTGGAAAAGAGGTGGACGGTGCTAAAATGCAGTCTGTATTGAATAAAGAATACGGTATCCGGATGATCCCGCCGGATGAAAAAAATAAGACCCTGCTGATGGTGAATGAAACCCTGCTTTACAGGGATACTGTCTATATTATCAATGCCTTTACCAAAAGCATGAAAGGGGTATAGGATTAATTCCATGCAGCAATTTTTAAGTTCCTGTACTCTTAGCAGTCAGAAACCTATAAACTGCAGCCATGAGAAAACTGATACTGCTACCTGCCCTGTTTTTATCCGTCACTATTAAAGCCCAGGGTGATCAGCGTTACTGGAGTGTTGGTGTGAACCCATTTAGCCCGGGTGAGTCGATGTCGTCTGCAGGTCCCTGTGTTGCTTTTCGGGTTTCTCCAAGGCTGGAGCTCTGGGGAGAGGGCTCGTTCATATTTCATAACCTTTATAAGATTAATGACTGGGAAAAGCTGAAAGGTTACCGGCTCATTTTTCAGCCCAGGTATTTTGTGGGGAAGGAGCGTTCCTTTTTTATCAGTCCTGAGTTCCGGTTCAAGCAATTCTCCTATACCAATTCGCTGCCCTTCGTTAACAAAACTACCAACGACACATTGCACAGCTATTCACACAGGGCGTCGCAGGTACTGGTTGGCGGGGCTTTTGTGATGGGCGACCAGTTTGTACTGTCAAAAAGAAGAAATCTTTTCATGGAAGTGACAATAGGAATTGGCGTTAAGCAGCGGTTCATCAGCAGGAAAAATATCCCCGGGGGTTATCAATACTATCTGCAGCCCGGTGGTTTTGGTCTGGCGCCCCATTACAACTGGAATAATAACGGAACACCCTATTTCCCGCTGGGGTTCCGGCTTATCTGGCGGTTGCAGGGTAAGTGATTTCAAATTGAAAAATTATCAACAGCAGGCAGGTATAATCTGTGTTTTAACCCGCGGTTTATTTTACCGTTACCTGTATCACATGATCAATCGTTCCCTGTTCAGGATATTCATGATAAATAAAAACCCCTTCCGGCACTTTGCTCCACTTCAGTTTTTTAATGGTACCCATAATTTCAACGGATGCAATGTTCTCAGCAAAGTCCGGCAGGAGGATGAATGTTGTTTGCGGCTGGTTCAGCAAATGAATATATATCTGTTTGTCGCGCCGGGTAACTACCCCCCATGGCTGCGGCGGCATCAGTTTGCCACGGGTATTATAAATGGAGGCACCGTATTGCTGCAACCATTTCCCTGCAGCTTGCAGCGTATCGTTAAATTCTTTTTGTATTTCGCCATTGGGCATCGGACCCACATTCAGCAGCAGGTTGGTGTTTCGACCTGCCGTGTTCACCAGCAGCTGTATCACCTGTTTCACTGTTTTATAGTTCCGGTCGGTCACATTATATCCCCATGAATCATTGATGGTCTCGCAGGTTTCCAGCGGCATGGCATCAGATGGCTGCTGAAAGCTGAGGCCTGATCTGTTTTCACCGGGCAGGTCTTTTTCAAACATTTGGAAATCTTCTCCGTTTATCGGGTCAAGGTGATGGTTATTGCCGACCATGCAGGCGGGCTGCAACCGGTGAATGAGGCCGTACAGTTCATCATACTTCCAGTCAACACGGGAAGAGCGGTCAGCATTTCCTTCGGGATTGGTCTGGTCCCAGTGGCCGTCGAGCCAGATGCTCATGATGGGGCCGTAGTTAGTAAGCAGTTCGGTCAGTTGGTTTTTCATGAACCGGAGATAGCTGGCATAATTGCTTTTCTCTGTGCGGCCGCTGTACTGGCCGGTGCGGCCTGTCTCCCGGGGATAGTCGCTGCGGTACCAGTCGAGGGTGGAATAGTACAGTCCAAGTTTGATATCATATTTCCGGCAGGCTTCTGCCAGCATCTTCAGCACATCTTTTCCGTAGGGGGTGTTGCTGATCTTCCAGTCGCTTTGTTTTGTATCCCAGTTGGAAAAACCATCGTGGTGCCGGGTGATGAAGACAATGTATCTCATCCCGGCATTTTTAGCGGTCAGCGCCCATTTCTCTGCATCAAAATCAACCGGGTTAAAGACCCGGAGGTAACGCTGGTAATCTTCGATCCGTATCCGCCGGTTATTCATCACCCATTCGCCATGGCCCAGCACACTGCTGAGCCCCCAGTGGATGAACAGGCCGTATTTGTTATCCCGGAATGTTTTGCGGGTGGCAATATTTTCAGGAGAAGGGGTATAGGCTGGCTGCGCGGAGGCCTCAACAAAGCAGGTAAGCATACATGCAATGAAAAACTGTTTCATAAAAGAAAATGATGAAGGAAGGTACAAAAAGGTAGTGTCTTCGGTTCATTTGAAAAACAGAGAAATGCCACTAAGTCACCAGGACTTCACGAAGATGACTTTGTAGAACTTTGAGCCTTTGTATCTTAGTGGCAAAATTCAAACAGGGACACTACCACAAAAGGCTGTTCTTCCCTTCTTGCATAAATAGCTTACCTTCACCGAACTTGCCTGAACGAAAAGCAGCTTCTCTTCTCATCGCTTTGTCATACTGTATTTACGTAAGCAATTTTATCACTTAAATAATTCAACATGGGAGAAACCTGGAACAAAAAAGAACGACAAAAGAAAAAGCAGAAAGAAAAACTGGATAAGGCAGAGAAAATGAAGGAGAGGAAAGACAATGCCGGTAAAGGGAAGAGCCTGAATGACATGATGGCGTATGTGGATGAAAATGGTGTGATCACTGCCACTCCCCCGGACCCTAAAAAACGTAAAGAGATAAAACTGGAAGATATTGAGATCGGCGTGCCGCAGTATGTACCGCTAACAGAAGCAGAACTGACCCGCAGCGGCAAAGTTACTTTCTTCAACCACGAAAAAGGATTTGGCTTTATCAAAGACCTGGTATCGCAGCAAAGTGTCTTTGTGCATGTCAACAACCTTTCAGCCGCAATCAATGAGAATGATAAAGTGAGTTTTGAGATAGGCCATGGTCCGAAGGGCCCGGTGGCTGTCAATGTGAAACTGGTGTAATTTTTACATTACCCCCAAACCCGGCCACCCGGTCATTTTTTCCCCGGTCAAAAACGGTTGCTATTTATCATCTGAAAGCCTGGTGAAGGACATCCCGTTGAAAATACGGCTCAGGTTCAGGTTCTTCGTTTGTTTCCATTCCTCCAGGTGGCTGTGATGTACAATGCGCCAGAGGTTCTTCCCTTTCAGTTCCCGGTAGTCGGCTAACTGTATAAACAGGCCAGTCACGGTTTGCCGGTCTTTGAAGTGGATATTCAGGGTATTGTCTGAATGTTTGCCCTGCTCGATATATTTTTCTATTTGTTCGGTAGTCATGTTTGAAAAATTATATATTAAAAAGAACAGCTGCAGTGTGATTGCCTGCTGTAAATAAAAAGCATAGCTCCCGGCTTACAAACTCTTTTTGGGTTTTGCCATGTTTACGGTGATGGATCTTCCGTCAAACGATGTCCCGTTGAGGCCGTCGATGGCTTTCTGGCCTTCATTATCATCTTTCATTTCAACAAAAGCAAATCCGCGGCTCCGGTTCGTGAACCTGTCATTTACCACTTTTGCAGAGATAACCTCTCCAAACGGGGTAAAGATGGTATTCAGCTGCTGGTCCGATACCGTGAAGCCCAGGTTAGAAACATAAATGGTCATATGTGAAATTTTGGAATGAAAAAAACTGAGAAGTATGCAGCTGTAAAGGAAGAATGACCGGGGAAAAGAATTTCGCTTACAAGAGCAGAAAACTCATTTTATCGGGGCGAAGGTAAGCTTTATTGGCCGGTTTTTGGTTTCTTTTTTGTGTCCACAAAAAAGAGGTTGTCTCAAAAGGAGAGAATTTAAACACAGAGTAACAGAGTTTTTGAGGTTCACAGAGAAAGTGAAATTGGGACTCAATGCTCTGTGTAACTCTGTTTCTCCGTATCTCCGTGTTGAAAATACTTTTGAGACAACCTATTTTAAAAGATGTTTTTTGAAAACTGTTTACTTCACCAGGTTCACTGTTGTTTCATTTACATAGCGGTCCTTGCTGCTTACTTCATACCGGACCACCTGTCTTGTCTTGCGGCTGATGATCTCAAAGGTCAGCGTTTCATCGCCCAGTTCACCGGTGTTCAGCAGGAATTTCTTGGTGAAATTTTCTGCTTTGATGTTTTCCCGGTACAGGTTGTTGCCCTGGTTGTCGGTAATGCTGATGATATAATCATCTTGTCCCGGTGCGCCGGTAATGCGCAACTCGAAAAGCGGGTCATTCTGGATCATACCTGCAAATTTCAGTTCAGATGCAATGGCGGGTTTTATCCCGCTGCTGTCGCTGGCCTGGCTAGCAGCAGTGGCCGAGAAAAATGTAAGGAAGGACACGGCAATGATACGGCTGTTACGGAAGATCTTTTTCATAATAGGAATTTAAAGCCTGCCCGGCTTAATGCCGTTCAGACGGGGTTAACGGTCTTGTTTACTAAAAACTTCATGGAGCAACCGCAGGTAAGCGGGAATGGCAGGCGGGATTTTATATGCACCGGAGATAGTTTATCTCCCAAAGACAAATCGTAATTGCTTTGATATTGTAAAAGTAGCGGGGGTTTTGCAGGACGGTAAACAAGAAATAGACGTTCAACCGGATGGCCAAACTGCGGGGGCCTGAATTAAGAGCTTAGCAATCAGGTCATTTGCGCTATAACCCTGTTTATCACCAAGTTCGATTTTGTGCTGTTGCTGCCTCAGGAGATTGGCTTTTTCAAGCTTGCCGTAAAGAATTCCGGGATACAAATAGCTGATTCACATAAGCCAGGGGGACTGTTAGGAAATTATTTGCAGCCGGATTTGGCAGGGTACGGAAAAATATTACCTTCAGCCGCTACGGCAATATGCCGGAATGACATAAGTTGCTTTGTGCCAACCAAATGGC
>JANNUI010000369.1:0-1643 GCA_031395125.1 Chitinophagaceae bacterium
CGGTCAGGGAAGTTTTTATACAACCAGTTGTGAAATAAAAATTTACTAGTGACATAACTGTTACCCTTAATTTAATCCCGGATACAAAATATTAGATCACCCCTTCATGATGTATGTTTACTTCTTTTTTACTGAAACTTATTTATAAGGACATTTATTTCTTATATTTCTTAATCAGCAATTATTAAACATATGAAAGTTGCTGTTTATTATTGCTCCTGTTAAAAAGACATTTTAATTTCATAAATATGAACTACTATTTATTTAATTAAAAGCTTATTTTTATTCTAGTTTTTATTATTAACAACTGCATTGATAGTAATTCAGTTCCAAAAAGTCAAACCATGAAAAAGTATTTATTTGTTTTTTGTTTCTTTTCACAATTTGGATTGTTTTCTCAGACGGTTGACAAAGAAGCCTTGGACACACTTATTACTTGGGCAAAAAAAACTAATTCAAGCGCATTAGTCGTTTATCAAAACGATAAACTGATATTAAATCAATGCTTCGACAGCGTTTATATTCCTTTAGATGCTAATTCTGCTACAAAATCATTTGTAAATCTTGGCATAGGCTTATTAATTACAAATGGAAAATTAAACTCCATTGACACTCCTGTTTATAGGTTTTATCCTGAATGGAATCAGGGGCAAAAAAAGAATATAACTATCCGGCATCTTTTGAACCACACATCAGGGTTGCAATCTACGGCAAGAGCTGATGATGAAATATATCTTAGCCCCAATTATGTTCAACTTGCCCTAAGTGCAGAAATATCTGATACGCCTGGTACCAAATTCTTTTATAATAACAAAGCAGTTAATCTGCTTGCAGGCATTATACAAAAAGCAAGTGGTATGAGAATGGATAAATACATAAATCAGAATCTTTTCGCCCCGCTTGGTATTAAGAATTTTAACTGGCTCTCAGATATTTCCATTTATAAGACAAAAAAAGAGTTTGAACCGGCTCTTTTAAAAAGAGGCAACTCGATTGGAATGGCAGAACTTTTAATCAGAGCTGACGATATGGCCAAGGTTGGATTACTTGTGCTACATAAAGGATACTGGAGAGGGAAACAAATTATCAATGAAAGTTGGTTTGAAGAATCGACGAAACCCGGGCAAAAATTCAACGGTACTTGTGGTTTGTTGTGGTGGATAGTTTACGACTTTACCGAAAGTTTTATAACATTTGATAATAGCAACATTCAAGAAATACAGGAAACAGGTTTAAATGATACAACTCTGATTAATGATTTAAAAAAAATAACTGGACGCTACAATAACAATAATGAATTTTTAATGGCTCTTGATGCACTGCAATCTGTGAAAAAAATTGGAGGAAGCCATGAATTTATAAAATTATATCATGAAGATTATTTAAAAAGTAGTGATGCCAACTGTCATGATGATGTCCATCATGACATTTATACATTTGTGAAAGAAAAAGCAACACGTATTGGTTTTGCAGCAAAAGGATATTTGGGGCAATTGATAACTATTTTTCCTGATAAAAAATTAGTTTTGACCGAATCGCAGATGCAATTTCTAGAAAAAGCTTATGCAGGCAAGCCGGGCCAATTTGGAGATTTTATACAAAAACATTTGCGGTTGAACGGCGAAGTAGAAGTCCGGGGTCTG
>JANNUI010000380.1:0-9048 GCA_031395125.1 Chitinophagaceae bacterium
CGGAAAAAAACCTGCAGGCAGCCACTGCACAATTAAAAGAACAGCGGGTGCTGCTTGCTAATATGCAACATGCCCTTCTTTCGCAGATCAACAGCTCTGATCTGACGGCTGCTGTTACCGAAAGCGGTATCCCGCTGGCAAGAGGATTCTTGCAGGAACTTTCCAACCGGCTCAAGCATAAAATACTGCCACCCCTGCAGGATGAAAATGATTTCCTCTACATCATCAATCATGTATTCTTCAGAAAGAATGATTATGTGTGGGTGGAAGCTATACCAAGGCAAACATGGATCGATTTTTTTGAAGCGGCCGGTTTCGATTTCAGCATGGCGGACATTGAGCTCAAGAAAGAACTGCTGCAGGCCATGAAGATACTTTCCTTCCAGGTGGCGCAACTGGGACTGGAGAAGGTGGTGCTGCATTACCTGCCGAAAGAAGAGCAGCATAATGATACCCCGTTTGTCATCCAGAATTATAAAGTGCATGAGCTGGAAAAACTACTGATACCTGCCCGTGCTGGTACAGGCGGGGATAATGCCGCCCCGGCTGAGGTGACCGCCGCTTCTTTCCGGTTAAAGAATGACATTGAAAACTGCTACGACCTGATCGGTCATATCCGGGAAAGCCATTCGGAGAAAGGCGCCAGCATCCAGCAAACATATATCCTGCTGATATTGACAAACCGCCTGCAGCGGATGCAATTGATACTGGATGTGCTGGATGCGGATAATAAATTTGACACCGGTCGTTTTGTGGACCTTTTCCGGATGCTGGTGCGGAATGAGAAAAGAAAGAATTCCATCCGTGAATTTTTGTCGCAGGGTATTGGTTACCTGGCTTATCAGATCGCTGAGCATAAAGGCTCAAAGGGGCACCAGTATATCACTGAAAGCCGGAAAGAATTCTACAGGATGATCTACAGCGCCATGATGGGCGGGTTTATCATCTCCTTCATTGCTATTGTAAAGAACCTGATCGGTAAACTGAAACTGGCGCCCTTTCCCATGGGTTTTTTGTTCAGTATGAATTACAGCGCAGGTTTTATCCTTATCGATGAGACCCGGTCGACCCTTGCCACCAAGCAACCGGCTTTTACAGCCAGCGCTGTGGCCAGTTCATTGGATACCAAAAAGACAGCAGGGGAACCAGACCTGGAAGGGCTGGCCGCCACAGTGGCCAAAGTATCCCGCAGCCAGATCGCTTCATTCTTTGGAAATCTTATCATCGTTTTTCCATTGACATTTTTGCTGGCATGGGGCTATTATGAACTGTTTGATAAAAAAATCGCTGAAGGCGAAATGGCTTTCAAACTGTTGCGGGATCAGCACCCATGGCGCAGTGCTGCATTATTGTATGCCTGTTTTACCGGTTTCTTTTTATTTCTAAGCGGCATCATTGCCGGTTACTGGCAGAATAAGATCCAGTACGGGAGAATAAGGGAGCGGATGAAAAAGCACCCGGTGCTGATGCGTTCCTTTTCATCCAAACGCCTGGACCGGCTGGCCGGTTATGTGGAGAAACATTTTGGGGCGCTGATGGGCAGTATTGCCCTGGGTTTCTTTCTCGGCTTCTCCGGGGTGATGGGAAAGATGTTGGGAATTCCTTTTGACATCCGTCATATCACCATTTCGGCAGGCAATACAGCTATCGGTGTATATGGATTGGGATTGGAGAATATCCCTCCTTATTTCCTGCTGGCTGTTTTTAGCGGGGTGCTGGCCATCGGGTTCATAAATTTTCTTACAAGTTTTTCATTCGCATTTATTATGGCCGTAAAGTCAAGGGGTATTCACTTGTCACAGTATCCCCGGCTGTTGCAGACGATCGGTAAATATTTAGTGAGGCATCCGAGGGAGTTCATCCTGCCGCCGAAAAAAGTGGTATCGCCGCTGTATAAGCCGCTGGGGAAGTAAGTGAAGACCGTTTCAACTGAACAAAAAATATATTATGCAATACATGATCATCGAAAGATTTCACCCCGGCAAAGTGGAAGACATGTACCGGCGGTTTGAAGAAAAAGGCCGGATGCTGCCGGACGGGGTAAATTATATCAATAGCTGGATAAACGAGGAAGTGACGGTCTGTTACCAGCTGATGGAGGCTGATTCAACTGAAAAGATTTATGAATGGACCCGTCACTGGAATGACCTGGTGGATTTTGAAATAACACCTGTTATCTCATCTGCACGGGCAAAGAAAAAAGTATTCGGGCAGGATGATCATACGGAAAAGTCACTTTGATCTTTTCCGTCGTATCAGTAAAATGGTTATTACTGCGGTTAGCAAAACTGCTACCGCCAGCGAACCGAAATAAAGGACGGGTGTTATGCCTGTGGACTGAGTCTGCAACATAGGTAATGATATTATTGCCTTAACAAATTACTGAATTATCGGCATTTTTTTCATGAAATAGCAATAATAAAATACCGTTTATTTCATTAACCGGTATATCCATTTGACCTGGAATATGTTTCTGGACTGACCGGCACAAGGGTCAGCGGGTTGATTTTATTCATGTGCCAATGCTACTTGTTGAAAGGTGAATTCCAAAAATATATAATTACTTTTGGGTTTAAAAAATGTTTAGCATGAAAACGCTCATCACTCTTTCCCTCTTCATGTTTATTTTCTCCGCCGCCAGCGGCCAGTCAAAAACCTCCATTCCCGACAGCACTAAAAAAATACAAACGGTAGAAACCTCCTGCGGTGAGTGCCAGTTTAAATTGGAAGGCAAGGGCTGCCACCTGGCTGTACGCATCAACGGCAATGCCTATTTTGTGGATGGCACCAAAATAGATGACCACGGCGACGCCCATGCCAATGATGGTTTCTGTGAAGCTATCCGCAAAGCAGAAGTGCAGGGTGAACTGGTCAATAACCGGTTTAAAGCCACTTATTTTAAATTACTGCCGGTTGCCAGGGCCAAACCAGTTGAGCAGTAAGAGTTTTTTGGAACTGTAGGATACTTGTCGTACCCTTATGGCTTAAACATTTTTAAAAATGACCAGCCAGATCAAAAAAACTGCTATTCGTTTATTTCTTGGGGTTCTCCTGCTTTCCTTCGTTGTTGCCGCCTGCAACAGTAAAAAGGATAAAAAAGATGAAGCTCCGACGGAAGACACTACTACTAAGGTAGAACCGCCCCCAATGCCTGACACTACCAGGATGGATACAGATACAGCAGATACCCGGCCAGTAGTTCCACCGGTTGATCCTGTAAAACCAGGCGAATAAATGTAGTAAGCAGGGGTATTCCCGCTTTACATTGATTACCAGGCAGCAGCAAGGCAAGTATTCAAAGAATTTTGGAATTTTTGAATACTTATCGTATTCTTATATCCTAAAAATTTTACACAATGATCCAGCAAATTCGCAAAACTGTTTATTCCGTCATTCTGGGTGCCTTCATGGTCTCTTTTGTTTTTGCAGCCTGCAACAGCAAAAAGGATAAAAAAGATGACGCTCCGGCGGAGGACACAACCACTAAGGTAGAGCCTGCTCCAATGCCAGATACTACCAAGATGGATACGGATACGGCAGATACCCGCCCGGTTAAGCCCGGCGAGTAAAAAGAATGCTCTGAAAGTGATTTGTCACCCGTCTTGTATAAATGAGACGGGTGATTTTATTTTCCGGTATTCATCTCTCCAGCCATTTTGGCGATTGCTTTCCGCTGTGTGCGGCTATGGATGAGCTTATGTATCATCCAGTGCTCGAGCCGGTGATGGGCCGGGATGAGTATGGCAGCGAGGCCAACAAAGATCAGTATCTCAAACACAGGGGTGTGGTTGGTAAGCCTGGCCACGGTAGGATGGAGCAGCAGGGTGAGGTACTCAAACAGGAAAAGCAGTGAAAGTACCCCCAGCAACCGTATCAGTTTCAGCGGCACATCTATCCTGCTCAGGAAAAGGGTGATGAGAAAAAATCCCGGGATGAAGATGGCGATCAGCAGCATCTGCAATTGCTCAAACCGCTTCTTTCTCTGCTCGGCTCTTTCTTCTTCCAGCTCTAATTGCCGGAATTGTTCATTACTGGAAATGACCTGCGATTCCCTGATCTTATCCTTGCTGTTCACTGAATCGTTCAGCCCCCTTACATAATTTACATAAGAAAAAGCGCTGTCAATATCCCTTATCTTTTTGTAGTGGTCGGTGAGGAACTGTGCCGCATCCAGTTCTTTGGATAAAAATCCGTCTGCCTTAGCGATGGAAAGCGACAGGTTCGCATAATGGCCCGCCGAGTCAAATTTGTTGATCTGCTCATACAGTTTTGCCAGCCCCAGTGCTGCTTCGCACAGCGTTTCATCATCATGGGCCGCCTGCAGGTTCCTGATACCGGTCTGGTAATGCAGGAGTGATTCCAGTTGGTTGCCCAGTTTGCGGTACGTGTGGCCAAGCCCGGTCATGGATATGCCTATATAATCCGGGTCGCCGCTGGCCCTGGCAATTTCCAGTGAGCGGCTGTAATAGATGAAAGCCGAATCGGAATCATTAAGCCGGTCGTAAACATCGCCGGTGTTCAGCGCAATATTATATTTCAGCAGTTCCACATTGTACTTCCGGATAACTGAATCCGCCTTGGCATAATATTCCAGCGCTTTGGGGTACTCCTCCTGCAGTACATACACAATGCCGATATTCATGAGGACACTGGCCAGGTTATGCGGGTTATTCCTTTTCTCTTCGATCTTTAGTTTTTCGATATTCAGTTCCAGTGCCCTGGGATAATTACCAATCTTCATAAAAGTGTTGGCCAATATGCCCGTTGCCCGGGACTCGCCTTCGGTATAGTTTATTTTTTTTGCCAGCGATAAAGCCTGGAAGGATAGGATAAGCGCTGTATCGGGGTCATAAACACTGGCTGCGCTGGCCAGCCGCCACATCAGTGTTACCCTGTTGGTATCTTCTTTTTCGGTAGCAAGCAGGCGGGCAAGGCTGTCGGCCTTTACCTTTTGAGAATACCCGCCTGATGAAATAAAAAGAAAAACAGAAAGGAAAAGTACTCTTCCTGCATCATTGAAATAACGGGCCGGCAAATTCATGGCAGTAGTGGTTAAGCTGAAAGGCGCTTGTAAATTATGTTTTTTCCGTATTTATTTAGATTTTTTCTTTGATAAATCCGGGTAGATAATTATATTTAATGATTAACCGCAACCACTAACTACCGCTGTATGAAAAAAAGAATGCTTCTCTTTATTCTCCTGATCCTTTGCAGCTTTATTTCCTTCTCACAAACCTTCTACGAGTTCAATTACCATTACGGTGATACAGTTTATGGCGATAAGTATAAAGCGCTGGTCTTACGAAACTCTGATGGGACCGGTATTATGCGTATTGTCTTCTCCGATGAAGATAAAATGAGCATTGTGGAAGTGGAAATTCAGGAATCTTATTCAGAAAATGATGATGGGTCCTTAGATTCGAATTCACTCGAGATCATCGGGCTGAATGTTGAGCCTGTAGTTGGTGACACAACTGGTTTTACGGCGGATCATTTTGTATTTATACGGAACAAAGATGGTATTTTCGAACCTTCCGATGTTTTTACATTCCCGGATGATGAAAGAAAAGTTATAGAAGGAATTTTTGATAATGTACGCCTGATCAATGAAAATGACCTCACCGAGGAATTCGTATTACAATACTTTACCAAAGACGAGGATTTTTATAAAGATCTTTTTGAAACACAGACCCGCAGCCTGAATGCAAAAGAAAAGAAAACCCGGCTGTTATTATTACTGGTTGCCAACACCAATGACAAAAAAATAGGAAAGACCTGTGAGATCGACCTTAAAAACACATTGGATACTTATAAGGAGCTGACGGAATTCTTAGAGATCCAAATGGTGCATAAGGTCATCAGCGGAAACGAGTTCAGTAAAGTGAATGTGGACAATGCAATAAATGCCATGCGCCCGGCGCCCAACGATATTGTTATTTTTTATTACACGGGACACGGCTTCAGTGAGCAGAAAGACAATTACAGGTTCCCTTATATTGACCTGCGTGATAAAAGCTACCAGGACTATGGAGGCCAGTATACCATGAACATGGAAGCCATTTTCCAGAAAATTAAAATGAAAGGCGCCCGGCTTAACCTGGTTATAAGTGATTGTTGCAATAATGACCCTTCCCAATCCCAGAATATGACCTCGGAAGACCCGGAAACCAAAGTGTCATCCATCGGCTGGGATAAGAACAAGTGCATCGCCCTGTTTTTGAATCCCCGCCGGCAATCTGTTCTTGCTACGGCTGCACAGAAAGGTGAACTGTCGGCAGGCAATGTATCTGAAGGCGGGTTCTTTACCTCCAACTTACTGCAATCGCTGGAAAAACATATCGGAAAGGTGAGAACCACCCGGGAACCATTGGAACCAACCTGGAACAGCATCATCAATATTGCCACCAGGGAAACCACCACCCGTGCCGGCCGGAAATGGTGCCGGATGCCGGATGAAAGTGTAAGGGCCTGCACTCAGCACCCGGTTTTCAGGATGGAATGATCACCACTGCCTTATCTTTCCGCCAAATTTTTTGTATGCGAAAAACGAGAGTATTGCTGTCTGTTGCTTTTTTTATTTTCAGTTCCCCTCTTTTGTTCTCCCAGGCAATGCCTTTTTCTAAAAAGATGAAAAAGGAAATGACCACAAAAGTAGTGGAGGCCTGCCGCCATGCCTGGAATGGTTATAAGCAATATGCATGGGGTTTTGATGACCTCCGTCCGCTGACCAAAGACGGCCGCAATTGGTACAAGCAATCCCTGTTGATGTCACCGGTGGATGCATTTGATACGTTCATCATGCTTGGCATGAAAAATGAAGCGGCGGAAGCAAAGGAACTTATATTATCGAAGCTCAGTTTTGATACGGATAACGATGTACAGCTGTTTGAGATCACCATCCGACTACTGGCTGCCCTTCAAACGGCTTATGAAATGGATGGCGACAAACGCTTTCTCAGTCTTGCCGAAGACCTGGCAAAAAGACTGATGCCGGCATTCAATACACCCACCGGTATGCCGTACCGGTATGTACACCTGCAAACCGGAAAAACAAGAGACGGTCTGAATAACCCGGCTGAGATCGGGACACTGATGATGGAGTTTGGCAAACTCTCCAAACTTACCGGTAATAACAGTTACTATGATGCAGCAAAGAAAGCCATCATGGCGGTTTATGAAAGAAGGAGCGCCATCGGGCTGGTAGGTGAGGTGATCGATGTGAGTACGGGCAAGTGGACGAGAACAAGGAGCCATATCAGCGGGATGATAGATTCATATTATGAATACCTGTACAAATCATGGCTGCTGTTTGGCGATAAGGATTTCAAGACAGCCTGGGATCTGCATGAAGCTGCCATCAACAAATACCTGGTAAGAAAACAGGACAATGGCTGGTTCATGGCACATGTAGATATGAACAGCGGGCAGGAACTGGCAACCACGTATGGGGCATTGGATGCTTTTTATGCCGGACTTGTTGCCTATGCGGGCGATGTGGCCACAGCAAAGGAAATGCAGAAGGCCAATTATTATATGTGGACCCAATTCGGCATCGAACCTGAACTGTTTGATTTCAAAAAAGATTCCATACTCTACGCTTCTTATGTGTTGCGGCCGGAAAACCTGGAAAGTTGTTTTTATCTTTACCGCCTTACCGGCGACGATGACTACCTGTGGATGGGCAAGCGGATGGTAGATGATATCATCACCCATTGCAAAACCGAAGCAGGCTTTGCTTCGTTAAAAAATGTTTTGACCAAAGAAAAATCAAACGGTATGGAAAGTTTCCTGTTCGGCGAAACATTCAAGTATGCCTACCTGCTCTTTGCGCCGCGCAGGGCCATTGACCTGGACAAAATAGTACTGACCACAGAAGCCCATCCTTTTAAAATGGAGAAATAGTATATGCTCATCCGGCAGGCATCCGTTACAGATATTCCGCAGATACAACTGGTAAGAAATGCGGTGAAAGAGAATATGCTTTCCGACCCCGCATTGGTTACCGACCATGATGTGGAAGACTATATTACCCGCCGGGGCAGGGGCTGGGTCTGCGAGGCGGAGGGAACAATTGTTGGTTTTTCTATTGTATCGGTACAGGATCATAATGTTTGGGCCCTGTTCATTCAGCCGGGTTACGAGGGAATGGGAATTGGTCAAAAGCTGCATGATGATATGATGGAATGGTATTTTGAACAGACAGATCAGGCCATATGGCTCAGCACTTCACCGGGCACAAGGGCCGAAGCTTTCTACTGCAGGGCCGGTTGGAAGGAAACAGGTTTGTACGGAAAAGGAGAAATTAAATTTGAGATGAGCCGGGGAGAGTGGCGTAAACCACAAAGGCATTAGCTGTTTTGGAGCTGAGAAAAATTTCCCACACTGGTATTTTTTCCGCATCTTACTTATATTAAAATCACTGAATGGTATACATCAGAGTATGTTCACTGGAAGAATTACCTGCTGGAAGCCAGAAAGTGGTGGAATGCGGCCAGCATAAGGTTGCACTGTTCCATTTTAATGGTGAAATCACTGCTATTGCCAATGCCTGCCTGCATAAAGCCGGGCCGCTTGGCCTGGGCGTGGTGGAAGAAAAATATGATGGGTTTTATGTCACCTGCCCCTGGCATGGCTGGGAATACAATATCAAGACCGGCGCTGCTCCGCCAGGCTACAAAGACCAGCAAGCATTGTACGAAGTGAAAGTGGAAGGCGGTGATATCCTGATCAGCAAACAACCGGTAAAAAAAGCACACCGGGAGGTCCATGACATGAAGGTGATTGAAGACCTGGTCAAACTCCAATACCAAACCTCTCCATCGTCCAAAAACATTCTTGCTATTTCCACTACGAATATGAATCCGGCTCTCCCGAGGTACAGTACCTCCGAAGCAGCGCTGGAACTGGCGTTGAATTATGCAAAGGAAAAACACGGTGCTGCTGTCAAAATATTGAAATTGCGGGAGCTTGGTTTCCGTGCCTGTGAAGGTTACTACAGCCAGCACCTGAATGCCTGCACCTGGCCCTGCAGCATTACAGAGATGGAGC
>JANNUI010000383.1:0-4492 GCA_031395125.1 Chitinophagaceae bacterium
GGCAAAGGAAGTGTAATGATGATGGGTGATAAAGCCGATACACTGCAGGAAGTGATCTCCACTGGTTCTATCGGGCTGGATGTGGCCCTCGGTATTGGCGGCCTGCCAAGAGGAAGGGTGGTTGAAATATATGGCCCGGAATCTTCCGGTAAAACAACCCTCGCCATTCATGTGATAGCCGAAGCACAAAAAAAGGGCGGTATGTGTGCCTTCATAGATGCGGAACATGCTTTCGATAGCAGCTATGCAAAAAAGTTGGGAGTGGATGTAGATAATCTTTTAATCTCGCAGCCGGACTATGGCGAACAGGCTTTGGAGATTGCTGACCGTTTGATTCTTTCCGGTGCATTGGATGTAGTGGTGATTGACTCTGTAGCCGCTCTGGTTCCCAAAAGTGAACTGGAGGGAGAGATGGGCGACAGTAAGATGGGATTGCATGCAAGATTGATGAGCCAGGCGTTGCGTAAGCTGACAGGTACCATTTCTAAAACAAATACCATTTGCATTTTCATCAACCAGCTCCGGGAAAAAATAGGGGTGATGTTTGGCAACCCCGAAGTAACTACCGGTGGTAATGCCTTAAAATTCTATGCGTCTGTTCGTCTTGATATACGCCGCCAGACACAGATAAAAGATGGTGATGAGGCAATAGGAAATCATGTAAAAGTAAAAGTGGTAAAGAATAAAGTGGCCCCTCCTTTCCGGGCTGCCGAGTTTGATATCATCTTCGGAGAAGGTATTTCCAAGAATGGCGAGATCATCGATATGGGAACCGAACTTGGGATCGTCCAGAAAAGCGGATCCTGGTACAGCTATAATAATGATAAACTCGGGCAGGGACGGGATGCCGTAAAGCAGCTGCTGGTGGATAATCCTGAACTTGCCAAAGAGATCGAGACAAAGATCAGGGAGAAAATAAAGGAAATGCAGGCTTCCTAAGAGACTTAATATCAATATTTTGAGAATGGGTTAGTAAGTAAACCCCGGCCCCTTCGCTAAACTCAGGGCGTCGGGGTTTTTTGTTTTTTCACAAAATATTTTAAAGGAGTTGCGTTATTCAATGTTTAAACATTGTATATTTGTTTTCCGGCTGCAACCTAAGCCCCCGGATCACCGTTTCAACTAAGCATGGGTAATACCAACCATAAAGGTTCTGGAGGCAATTGGCTTCATTTGTTTTGCGCAGCAGCCCTGCTGATCGCTTTCTTTCTCCCCTGGGTGGCCTGGAAAGACAGCCTCATCAGCGGGTACGATATGCCTTCAGGGAAATTCTTCCGGGTTGCTGAAACAAAGTTCAACCTCGGCAACCCGTTTCCCCAACTGAATTTTAGTTTTTATGTGTTCTGGCTGATACCTGTGCTGGCCGCTGCAACCGCCTTGCTTGCCTGGCAAAATAAAAGGACGACATGGACGGCGTTTATTGCCGGGGCATTAACACTTTCTCTGGTCACCGTCTTTTACCTGTTTACCAAAACATTGATCGTCATGGGCGTGGGCAATCATGTTTTCAGCATGCTGAAAATACCAGCTTATCTCTCTGCTGTTTTTGCGGCCGGCTTAATTTTAACAGCTCTACCAGCCGTCCATTGGTATAAAAAGGCTTGCTGGCTGCTGGCAGGCCCGCTTTTTGCCTTCCTGGGCTTTATGATCATCGAGAAAAAGGTCTGGGATGAAACACATGTTGACACGTATAAAGTAAAAGCTGATTATACCGTGACGGCATCAGCGCTGATCCGGGAATTTGCGGCCAATGATACAGCAGCCAATAGCAAATACCGGGAAAAGATCCTGCTGGTTGACGGTGCCTTGGCCCAGGTGGAAATACAAGCCGACTCCACCGTCAATATCAAGTTCGTGGATACCAGCAAACATTTTATCAATATCTCACTGGATAAAAAGGATTACGAACAGACTAAAAGCCTCAAACCTGGCGACCTTGTTTCGGTAAAAGGTTCCTGCAGCGGCAGTTCTTACAGCATGATCCTGGATTCCACTTCGATCGATTTTAAACGTTCAACCTTAAATAAAAAATAGACACAAATGAAAAAAACAACTCTTGTACTGGCTTTGGTATTTGCAGCAGGCGCTTTGTTTGCCCAAAAGAAAACCACTTCTTCCGCAACGGTGGCCTTTGATGCCACTACCCCGAAAGACGGGTTGCCCAAAGCAGAGAATAAAACAGTGATCGGGTCCGTGGACTTTACCACCGGTGATGTGGCATTTGAAGCGGCCGTTAATAACTTCAATTTCTCTAACCCCAGGGTACAGGAGCATTTCAATGGCGCTAATTGGATGAACTCCGACCAGTTCCCGAAATTCGCATTTTCGGGCAAGGTTGATAGTATCAAAAAGATAAAGATCAGCAAAGACGGAACCTATAAAGCAAAGGTGACCGGTACCATGACCATAAAAGGTATCAGCAAACCCTGTGAGGCAAAAGGTACAGTAACCGTTGACGGAGGCAAGATCAGTGTCGTGGCGGATCTGAAGATCAAACTTGAAGACTATGGTATTTCAGGCCAGCCGATCGAAGCAGGTAAAGTTTCCAAAGAACCCATTGTGACGGTTACAGCGCAATTCTGATAAAAATAGTTAGTATTAAAACAAAGGAGTTGTCTCAAATATATTTTCGACACGGAGATACTGAGATACAGCGTTTCACAGAGCATTGATTCCCAATTTCACTTTCTCTGTGAAGCTCAAAAACTCTGTTACTCTGTGTTTAAATTCTCCCCTTTTGAGACAACCTCTTTGTTTTAATTAACTGTATCATCAAATTTATTTCCCATGATTGACCGGTACTCCGGCATCCCTTCTTTCATTTCTGCTTTGTCGCCAAATATTTTTTTCAGGTTCCGGTTCATGATCTCCAGCACCAGTTTCAGTTCCTTTTCATCTTTTACTTCCCCACGGTAAACTTTTTCTTTGAGCCCGTTGTCCCTTTCCACAAAGTGAGCCCATTCATATTTCCCTTTCTTATTCTTCTTGGCCAGAAATTTATACCTGCCGGTTCCGGGGACATGGCCGCTTACTAATGCCGACACAATCTCTTCCCCTTTTTCTATATTCATTACAGCAAACTGTTCCATGATTTTTTCTTAAAAATACGTTTTTACCGATAACGGCCTCACCTGTATAATTGGTAAATTGCCGGTTCTAGATGCCTTTTAACCTTTATACACCTTTCCCCCCGGCCGGCGATCAGCCGGATGCGATCCGTCAATTGACAGAAGGAATACTGAACGGAGACAGGTACCAGACTTTGCTCGGGGTTACAGGGAGTGGCAAGACCTTCACCATCGCCAATGTTATTCAAAATGTGCAGCGCCCTGTATTGGTGTTGACGCATAACAAAACATTGGTAGCACAACTATATGGTGAGTTTCGCCAGTTCTTTCCGGAGAATGCAGTAGAATATTTTGTTTCTTACTACGACTACTATCAACCGGAAGCCTATATGCCGGTGAGTGATGTGTATATCGAAAAAGACCTGAGCATTAATGATGAGCTGGACAAACTGAGATTGAGAGCCACATCCAGTTTGCTGAGCGGCCGGCGTGATATTATCGTAGTGGCATCTGTCAGCTGCATCTATGGTATGGGGAACCCCACCGACTACGAGAATGGCATTATCCGTATAACCAAAGGACAGATCATTTCCCGGCAGGCTTTCCTTCACTCGCTGGTTAACTCATTATATAACAGGACAACCATCGAATTCAACCGCGGCACCTTCCGGGTAAAAGGAGATACTGTTGACATCAATCTTCCATATGTTGATTATGGCTACCGCATCACTTTTTTTGGAGATGAGATAGAAGAAATCGAAAGTATGGATGTGGTGACGGGTAAAAGGATGGGGTTGATGAATGATGCCGCCATTTTCCCGGCCAACCTTTATGTGGCGCCAAAAGATATCCTGCAACAGGTATTATATGAGATACAGGATGAAGTTGCCGCACAGGCGGAGTATTTTAAATCACAGCAGAAGTATATCGAAGCCCAGCGGCTCACCGAAAGGGTGAACTATGATATTGAAATGATAAGGGAGCTGGGCTACTGCAGCGGAATAGAAAACTATTCCCGGTTCTTTGACCGGCGCAGGCCCGGCACCCGGCCTTTCTGCCTGCTGGATTATTTTCCAAAAGATTATATAACGATCGTAGATGAAAGCCACCAGACCATTCCGCAGGTAAGTGGTATGTATGGCGGCGACAGGAGCCGTAAACTGGTATTGGTTGATTATGGTTTTCGCCTGCCTTCGGCCCTGGATAACCGCCCGCTGAATTTTCATGAATTTGAATCACTGTCCAATCAGGCCATTTTTGTTTCGGCCACTCCGGATCATTATGAGCTGGAAAAATCAGAAGGCATTGTAGTGGAACAGGTGGTAAGGCCAACCGGGTTGCTGGAGCCTCCTATTGAGATCCGCCCTTCAGTGAACCAGATAGATGACCTGCTCGATGAAATAGATAAACGAATAAAAATGGGT
>JANNUI010000384.1:0-2786 GCA_031395125.1 Chitinophagaceae bacterium
CCAATTGAAGGAGAAGAGAACCCCGATCTCATCAATGCAGGAAAGCAAACCATCACGACGGTGCCCGGTTCGGCATTCTTTGATTCCGCAATGAGTTTTGGAATGATACGGGCCGGTACAGTGGACCTCACCGTTCTCGGCGCCATGGAGGTGAGTGAGGAGGGTGACATCGCCAACTGGAAGATACCCGGGAAAATGGTGAAGGGGATGGGCGGGGCGATGGACCTGGTGGCCAGCGCCAAAAATATCATTGTGGCCATGATGCATACCAACCCCAAAGGTGAATCCAAACTGTTGCCGGCATGCAGCCTGCCACTTACAGGAGTGAAATGTGTAAAGATGATAGTCAGCGACCTGGCAGTGATGGATATAACGCCGGATGGATTTAAATTACTGGAAAGGGCACCCGGTGTAAGTGTGGAAGAAATCAAAAGCAAGACGGCGGGTAAGTTGATTGTAGACGGAGAAATTCCGGAGATGACTTTTTAAGGCATCTTGCCTGCGCTGAAGCTACGGCAGACTGGCAAGAAACAAAGGATCACTCTATCAGGCTATTCTTCACAGCAAAGAACACGAGGCCAGCGGTATTCTTGCTGCCAAATCGTTCCATCAGCCGGTCTTTAATGGCTTCCACGGTACGGGGGCTGATCTCCATTTTCTGTGCAATTTCTGCGGCGGTGAACTCCATGCAGATAAAGCGGAGCACATCCTTTTCCTTGTCGCTGAGTGTTATTTCGCTGTTGAGTGAAGGCACCACCTTTTGGCGGGCATGGGATTTTTTAAGCAGGATGCGGTTCACAAAGTTGTTCAGGTAATAGCCTTTTTCATACACTTCCATGATGGCCCGGCGTATCTCAATGGGTTCTGCATTTTTCAGCAGGTAGCCGTTGGCGCCGTTCTCCATCAGGTGAAAGACAAAGCGTTCATCCTCATACATACTCAGCACCAGTACTTTTATATGCGGGTATTGTTTGCTGATGGTCTTGGTGGCTTCAATACCGTCTTTACCGGGCATACGCAGATCCATCAGCACCACGTCAGGTTCCGCAGCAGGAAGACCGTTCAGCAGTTCCTGGCCATTCTCTGCTTCCAGAACGAATTTGATGTTGGAGTAAGCCCGAAGGGATAATATCACCCCCTTGCGGAATATTTTATGATCATCGGCTATAGCCACCTTTATGATTCCCATAGTTATCAGATATCTGCAAAGGTAACAAGTTTATTAATCCCGCTCCCATAAACAGGCCCATGTAACAGAAGCAGGGATTGACTGTATTACCAGTTAACTTGTTAACCCTGCCTGACAGACAGGCACGCAATTAACTTCTTCCCATTACTGGTACGGTTCATCCTTAGGCAGTTCGATGGTGACTTTGTAGTAGGTCTGTGAAATATCTTTTTCAAAATTGATCTGACCTTGCACTAAACGGAGGCGGCTGCTGATATTCTTCAGCCCGAGGCCCACATTACTCTTGTTCAGCTTATCAAAGTCTGACTGAATAATGCCCCGGCCATCGTGGTGGATGCGCAGGTAAAACTTATCGGCATGTACATTCTGGGTGAGGTGGATAAAGCTGGCGCTGCTATGCTTGAGGATATTGTTGATCAGCTCCTGCACAATCCGGAAAATAACCAGTTCTTTTTCACCTTTCAGCCGGTCTTTGTATTCGTGAAAACGGCTGCTGGCATTGATGGCCCCGGAGCCGCTTATTTTCTGGAACAGGTCATTAACAGCAGACTCTAACCCAAAATTTTTAAGTGTTGGCGGCATCAGGCTGTGACTGATATTGCGGATAAGCTGGATGGTGTCGTCAATGATCTGCCGGGCCTGGAAGATGGATTGCAACTGCGTGGCTTTGTCCTGGTTCACCAGGTTCTCATTCAGGTACAGGCGGGCGGTAGCCAGCAGCGGGCCGGCATCATCGTGCAGGTCGGCGGCCAGGCGTTGTCTTTCTTCTTCCTGCAGCTTGATGGAGGCATTCAGCAATATCTTCTGCTGCTCCTGCTCCATCTGGTTGATCTTATTCTGGAACCGCAGCACCCTGCGCTGGTGCAGGATGATGAAGATGACCAGGGCCACCACCAGTATAACCATACCGATAGTGCCCAGAAAGAGCACAAGAGAAACACTTGATTTGGTGGCTTGAAGAAAGTACATGGTTGGGTTAGTGGTTGCTTTGGTTTTAGATCATGTCTAAATAGGGAACTGACTTTGTTTTATCATTCATATTTTTTTTTGGTTGCCTAGTAAACAATATGATACTGATTGCAAACAAAATATTTTTTATTATCTCAGGTAAGTATGTTAAGTGCCAAAAACTATCGAACTGATTCTTGTCAATATGATTGACAAGAATATTAAAAAAGAAAGTACCCCCTAAATAAATCAAAATGCCTACTGAAATCCAAAAAGAGGGAACATAATAAATGTATTTATCTGTTCCGGTTTTAAAATAATGGTAAAAATAATATGCTATATAGATAAACATTAGTATAGTTTCAACCCCAATTGGTACTGAATCAAGTCTTTTAAAATCGGCAATTAGGAAATATACTATTTGAAAGGAAAGAAAGCAAAATGAAAGTACAAGAGTGAATATTTGAAATCCCTTCTTTTTAATGCTTGATGCTATTAAATAGGAAAAGACCGAATATTCAAGAAACGTGTAAACGCAGAGATAAACTATCTTGAGATTTCTGTTTGGAAGGTGTTCATATACGTTCAGCAATCCAAAAAATAGCAGGCCATAAGCTGAAATTATGAGTAGTTCCTTCTTCTTGGTGTC
>JANNUI010000388.1:0-1511 GCA_031395125.1 Chitinophagaceae bacterium
TGCCCATCCGTCGATCGCCGCACCGGCGCGACCAGCCGCGGCGGCCGGACGCAACTGGCTGGCGATGATGACGTGCGCGAGTCCCAGCGCCAGCACGCCTTCGGTGCCCGGCTTGATGGCGACGAACTCGTCGGCGTTGCCGGCGGTCTGCGACAGACGCGCGTCGGCGTGCACCAGCTTCGCGCGCTCGCCAGGACCCGACTGCCGCATACGGCCATAGGCCGCGCTTTGCGCGACCGAAGAATTCCAGGCACCGAGGAAGTCAGAGCCGAACGACAGGACGTAGTGCGCGTTCTCGAAATCAAGCGTCGGCAGTTGCATCGAGCCGAAGCTGATCTCGTTGGCGCGCCGCAGCACGTCGTCCGAGAACAACTCGAAGGTCACGGGGGCCTTGGCGCCGAAGCGCTGCAGCCATTGCGCCAGCAGATCAAGGCGCCGGCCACGACGCGGCTTGGTCAGCAGCGCCAGCGAGGATTGATCGTTGGCGGCGACCAGCGCATCAAGCTGCCCCACTAGTTCCTTGATCGCCTCGTCCCACGAGATGTCCACGAACTGGCCGCTGCCCCGCTCGCCGGTCCGCTTGCGCGGGTTGGCGAGACGGTCAGGGTGATAGGTCACCTGGATCGACGCCTGGCCGCGCGAACACAGCTTGCCCTGGCTGATCGCATCCTCGGGATTGCCTTCGAGCTTCTTGGCCAGGCCCATGCGGATCACGCCGGGCTGGCCGTTGCGGAAGACCTCCGCGTCACCTTCCATCACTCGCGCGATCACGCCGCAGCCGGCGTGGCACAGCGGGCAGATGCTCGGCTTCCAGGTGGCAATGCCGGGCACCAGATCCTCTTCAGGAATGAAGCGGATGATCTGGTTTTCGGGATTACCGCACGCGGTCAGCGCGGCGGTGGTGCCGGAAATAGCGGTGAGCTTGATGAAATTTCGGCGGTCCATGGGGCTCACATCAGCTCAGTAGTGGCAGGTCAGGCAGTCGTTCGACGCCTGCTTTTCCTTGTGGCAGTTCACGCAGAACGACATGGTCATGTTCACGGCGCGGCGGGCGACGGTCTGTTCCTGCTGGTTGCCGTGGCACGTCGAGCAGGCCACCTTCGCCGCGATGTGCGGGGCGTGGTTGAAGCGCACGTGCGCCTGCGGCTGGTAATCGTAGACCCGGTTCCAGTTGAGGTCGAGCCCCTGCTCGGAGAGTTTGGTGAGCTGCTGGATCAGCGGCCGGTCGGTGGCGATCTGCGAATGGCAAATCATGCAGGTGCTCACGCTCGGCAAGCCGGCTCGTGGTCCCTGCTCGACGCCGGTGTGGCAATCGGTGCAGACGGCGCCTTTCGACAGGTGAATCTGGTGCGAGAAGTCGAACGGCTGCTCGACGTGATCGGGCCGCGAATCGAAGAACGCCTTGATGGCGTCCCCGGGCGTGGCGTGCGCAGGCGTCAGCACCGCCGACGTGCCCCAGCGCGAGCGTTCGGCCATGCCGGACGGCTGGCCGGGGCTTGCGAAATCGCACG
>JANNUI010000390.1:0-2157 GCA_031395125.1 Chitinophagaceae bacterium
GGTTTGCTTTGACCGCTGATTTTGGAGTTTGCAAATGCCTTTGGTTCCGATGCGAGTGGTGCTGGATCATGCCGCCGAAAACAACTACGGCGTGGCCGCGTTGAACGTCAACAACATGGAACAGATTCAAGCGATCATGGAGGCGGCCAAAGAGACCGATTCCCCCGTGATCGTGCAGGCGTCACGCGGGGCGCGGTCGTACTCGCAAGACAATTATCTGCGGCACTTGATGCTCGCCGCCGCCGAACTGTATCCCGAAATCCCAATCGTCATGCACCAGGATCACGGCAACGAACCGGCCACCTGTTACAGCGCGATCCGCAACGGCTTCACGTCGGTCATGATGGACGGCTCGCTCAAAGAGGATGGCAAGACGCCCGCCGATTTCGACTACAACGTCAAAGTCACGCGCGAAGTCGTGCAACTTGCTCACGCCAAAGGGATTTCAGTCGAAGGTGAGTTGGGTTGCTTGGGGTCGCTAGAATCGGGTCAAGGCGAGAAGGAAGACGGTCACGGCGCGGAAGGAGCACTCTCGCGCGAGCAATTGTTGACCGATCCCGATGAAGCCGAGCGATTCGTGGCCGCGACCAATGTCGACGCGCTGGCGGTTGCAATTGGAACAAGTCATGGAGCTTATAAATTTACGCGCAAACCAGACGGCGAAATTTTGGCGATGGGGCGAATCGTGGAAATTCATCGGCGGCTTCCAAATTGCCATCTAGTCATGCACGGCAGCAGCAGCGTTCCCCAGTCGCTGCAAGATACACTCAATAAATATGGCGGACAAATGCGCCAAACTTGGGGCGTTCCCGTCGAGGAAATTCAGCGCGGCATCAAACACGGCGTGCGAAAAATCAATGTCGATACAGACAATCGGATCGCCATGACCGCTGCGATTCGGAAAGTCTTCGCGGAAACGCCCGATAAGTTCGATCCGCGCGATTACCTCAAACCAGCGCGCACGGCCATGAAAGAAGTTTGTCGCGAACGGATGATCGCCTTTGGCCAAGCTGGTTGGGCCGCGAAACTGCGCGCGGAATTGTAAGCTTTGTTCGAACTGTTTCATTTCCTGCGCAAGACCAAGTAAACCAATGGCCAGCGACACCAACGCAAAACACTCGCTAGGTTCGCGTGCCTTGCTAACGGTTGACCAGCGCGAATCGCTGTTGCTCGCCCCATACGCTACCTTCAGCGTGGATACCGACGGTCGCGAATATCCGGAAAATGAACACGCCTATCGCGGTCCGTATCAGCGCGATCGCGACCGCGTCTTGCACAGCTCGGCTTATCGGCGGCTCAGCGGCAAAATGCAAGTCTTCACCGGCGAAATGGGCGACTACCATCGGACCCGACTGACGCACACTCAAGAAGTCGCGACGATCGCTCGAACGATTGGTCGCGCGATTCGATTGAACGAGGATTTGATCGAAGCGCTCGCCCTCGTCCATGATTTGGGCCACCCGCCGTATGGTCACGCCGGTGAAGATGTGTTGAACGAATGTCTAACAGCCGAAGGCGGATTTTCGCACAACCAATACGGACTAACGCTGGTGCGCGAATTGGAAAAACGATTCACGTCCTATCCGGGACTCAACTTAACCCGCGAAGTCCTGGCGGGGCAAACGGCCCGCATCGACAAACAAAATCGCGACACGAATCCTTCCTTGGAAGTTCAATTGGTCGACGCCGCAGACAGCACGACTTACGACGCCCACGATACAGACGACGCAATCAAGTTGGGCCTGGTGACGCTCGAAGACATGGAGGAACTTTCCATGATTCGCGATGGGCTGCGATTCGTTCGCGAAAACTACGCAGCCCTGGACCCGGACATGTTGCGCAAAGCCATCGTGCATCGGCTGATCGATATTCAAGTCACCGACTTGATCGATTTTAGCGGTCGCGAATTGCAGAGGTCTGCTTTCACCAACGCAGACGAAGCGGCCCGAAGCAATTTTGTCATTGGCCCAAGTCCCGGTCTGGCGGAACAAAAACGAGAGCTGGAAGAATTTCTTTACCAGCGAGTTTACAGGCATCCGCATCTGATATTCGTGCGCGAGCGGGCACAACTCAGGCTTCGGAAAATGTTCCACGGCTATGTTCAGCGGCCAGACTTGATTCCGTCCAAATATCAATACCGGATTGCCCGGATCGGGA
>JANNUI010000396.1:0-12413 GCA_031395125.1 Chitinophagaceae bacterium
ACAAAAAAACCGGAATAGTAAAAACCACCGGGAAAAAAAGATATTTCAACCCGGCGCTCATCAGCAGGCAGCCACCGGACATAACAGCCATGCCTGCCCATTTTTGATTGGTCTTTATCGCTGTTAAAGCGCAATACAAAGCAGTAAGGAAGAAAGCAATGGAGATACTGTCGGTGGAGCCGGTATAATAAAAATAGTAAATGAAGAAAGCGGTGAAGAGGGTGAACACGTTTATGACGGGTAATGATGCATCCAGGGTTTTCAGGATCTTACGGGATACAATGATAACTGCTGTGGCGGCAAGTAGTTCAACGATGAAACAGGCGATAAGATAATTGTGTCCCGTGGCGATGTAAAAGGGTGAAAGCAGCAGCGAATAACCCGGTGGCCAGTTTACCAGCGGCTGGTAAATGGTGCCGGAAAGATCCGCCGGGTTTACCACAGCTGTGCTGATGCCATGTCCATCCACCAGGTTTTGCGTGGCGATGACCTGGAAGCTGGTATCGAAGAAACTATCCAGGTAAAACAACAACTGGATGGCCCTTGCTGCAATGGCGGTGACGATGATAAGAACAGATATCCTTTTGTCAGCCAGTAAACGGATGGTGGTTTGCAGCAGTTTATTCATTCAGCTAATCTGTAGTAATGGCTGTAAAGATATAGCTCCTGTTGCTTATGGGTTTTCGTACAGGAAAATGCTGGAATCTTTCAACAGGCTGAATTGCTGGCCAAACTGGCTGTTCAGTATCACCCTGAACGTATTGACAAGTGAAAGGCCGTCATAAAAACCGGAATAGTTGCTCCCGGGCAGGTAAACGGCGCAGAGATTCATGAAATAATATTTATGATCAGCCTCTTTGGTGAACTGCCTGAAACCATGATCCCCGGCCAGCAGGATGACGGGAGGCGTTGCTGAATTAGATTGTATATGATCGATGAGATCCAACAGCCTTTTGTTGGTATAGAGAAGGTGTTCAGAATATTCTTTTTGTATCCGGGCAAAACCTTTCAGGCTGTCTGCAGGAGAGAAGGGCCGGCCATTCCGGTCCACAAAATAAGGATGGTGGGGCCGGGTGAAATGAGTATAAACAAATTTCGGCTGGTTGCTTTTTTGGGTTGCCGTCTTTTTGGTAAGACTGTCCATGATCTCATCATTCAGCCAGTCATTTTTTTCCACAGCCTCTTTTTTCTTTTTAGAGAAAAAATTAAACCCGGCATCTTTCATAAACCGGTTCACAAAGGTCTCAAACGTCAGTATCCTGCTTTTGGGATGGAAGTAATAGTTGTTCACCGCCATCTTTTGCCCCTGGAACGCAAAGAAGGAATGATTGCGAATGCTGTACCCCTGCTTTTTAAAGAAGGAACCGACATTGTTGTTGTTGATAATGCTGCGGCAGAGCAGCATGTCCCGTTGTGTTACCTTGTCTTTGGCTGAGCGTTCAATATATTCCATATTGAACAGGGAGGCCATTGAATACACGGTGGCATTGTAATTTGACTTCGTATTACTGACAACATGAAATCCCCGCTGTTCCAGGTCGTTCTCAAATACTGAATTATCAAACGATAAAACTTCCCGGAGCTCCTGCTGCCCTGCATATTCATCAGCAATGATCACATATACATCCGGCTTGCTGCAGGTATCGCAGTGGATGAACTGCCGGGAGAGATTGGGAGGGTTGTAACTATTTTTCTTAAAGGCTCCCGGGAGAAAAACAACCAGGTCGAATGCGATCAGCGCCAGGAACAGCAGATTCAGGAACAGGACGGCTCTTTTTAATTCCCTTTTTGTCTTCCTGAGCCAGATAACAAGGCAAACAAGGATGATCAGGAAGAACGGGATGATAAAACCATACCGGACCGGCAGCGACTGCGGCCCGAATAATTTTTTTGCTGTATCATGTAAGCTGCCGAAAAAAAAATTGAACGACAAAATAAAAAAACTGACCAGGGCGGCCTTATTGAAGCTTTTTACAGCAGGCAAAAAGAACAGTGCCAGCAGCAAGGCGATCCCTGAAAAGAGCAGCACCTGTTTTATGGCTGTGCCCGCAACAGCAGGTGCAAAATTTGCGATCAAACTATGCAACAGGAAGAAGGCCGGCAGCAGTAGCAGGAACAGTGGCCGGGAGCGGAAGATATGCAGCAGTTTAGCTTTCATGTCTGGTCATGAGGTATAATATCCTGCCCGATGAGCTGACAGCCTGTCGTTGGCTGACTGTAAAATATTTTTCGAATGCCAGCCGGAAATTTTCTTCGGTATAAGCAGTATAGATATCTTTTTTACCGGTCAGCATCAGTTGAATCTTCTCATCTGTTTTTGGAACAAACTCTATGATGAGATGCTTTTTACAGGTCCGCCGGAAAAGATCTGCCACCATACTGAACGGAATATTCTTCCCGATGGCCAGGTGGTGAATAAGCGCCAGCGCCATCACCAGGTCTGTCTTCACACGGCTGATAAAGGATTGCCGTTCTTCGTTGTTCACACCGGTAGCAGGTGAGGGGTTCGCCAGGTCGGCGATCATGGGCTGGATATTTTTTTCACCGGATCGTTTGATGGATTGATAAAGGTTGTTGATGCAGTACGGGTCGAAGTCGGCAGCAATGGTATAAACGCCCCTGTTTGCAGACAACCGGGAAAAGGCCCCGTCGTTAGCGCCCAGATCGGCAGCCGTTTTAATGCCAGTTAATGAACCGATCCATTCACCGATGATCTTTTTCTTCGCTTCTAAATAATCACTTCGGCCGGATGCTTCATCATAGTAATCCGACCAGGTGCTTTTCTGCCGCGGCAGTTTCAGTTTGCTGATCAGTGTTTCAAGACTGCTGACCAGGTTGAGCAGTTTTTGTTTCGAGAATTTTGCTGTTTTTTGGTTGCCGGCATTTTCCCGGGAGGAAATGCGGGCATTCAGGTGGATGTGTAAATAAGTATGCAGGGAGAATTTGCTCCTGCCGGGCAGCAAAGACTTTATGATGTTCAGCGGAATGCCTTCGGGCCATGCTAATGACATCGGGTGCAGCGGTATTTTCCGGTAGTACATCAGCAGCAGGGGACCCAGAAACTGTTCGCAAAACTGCCGGTAGGCGATCCAGGGTTCTTCTGCATTGTATCTTTCAAAAGAAAGGGTGTCAATAAACACAAGACCGTCACTGTGCCACTGGATATTATAAGGTGTGGCATCTTTTAGTATCAAACCTGAAGCCATGGATTCCTTTACCAGCCTGAGTGTCAGCAGGGCGGCATCTTTGAGCATGTCAAAACTCCATTCGTATGGATAGGAAAGAAAAGCTACCGGTTCGGGTTGCAGTGTAGTATGCCATTCGGCGCTGCCTGTCAGGTTCTCATTGATGAGTTCATGCGGCAGCAGCAGTTGCTGCTGCACTAATTTTTTATAGCAGCCACTGCTGATAAAAAGATCAAAGTCATCAGCAAAAACTTTATTTACCTGCCGGTACAGCCGGCCCTCTTTCATAAAAATAAATCCTGACGGATCCCGGTAGGAAGAGGGGTGATGAATAAAGGATTTTTCCATCAGCGGGGCGGGTTATCATCTGTCTTTTTGGGAGGGTCCGAAGGACTCCCTTTGGAGCGATAGAAAAAGGATTTGATATAGGCCAGAATATTCTTAAAGAAAAAAGCCACCCCCAGCACGGCTGCAATGATGGCCTGCACCAGGTAACTGCCGCTTCCGGGATCAATATAGAGCAGGTGATGCATCACAGGTAATTCAGGTTGGTTTTCGGGGTTAAAGTTAGCAATGTTTCATACATCAGCCGGATGGTGTTCTCAATATCATCCCGGTGCAGCATTTCTACCGTGGTGTGCATGTAGCGCAACGGAATAGAGATGAGTACAGAAGGGCAGCCGTCATTGGAATAAGCGAAGGAATCTGTATCTGTGCCTGTACTGCGGCTGAGAGCCCGCCATTGCACAGGAATTTTTTTATCAACTGCCATTTTTTCCACCAGGGCCAGTAATTTATTATGAACGGCCGGTGCGTAGGAAAGAACCGGCCCCTTTCCGGTACTTACATCGCCTTCAATGTTCTTGCTGATCATCGGGGTGGTGCTGTCATGTGTTACATCGGTTACAATGGCCATATTAGGTTTAATACGGCGGGCAATCATCTCGGCGCCGCGGAGACCGATCTCTTCCTGTACCGCATTCACCACATACAGGCCGTAGGGCAGTTTCTTTTTATTTTCTTTGAGCAACCTCGCTACCTCAGCGATCATAAAACCACCGATGCGGTTGTCGAAGGCACGGCCTATATAGTTGTTGTTAGCCAGTTCATCAAAACCTTCATCATAGGTCACCACAGCGCCGATATGCACCCCCAGTTCTTGCACTTGTTTTTTATTCCTGGCACCGCAATCCAGCCAGAGGTTATCGGTTCTTGGTATGGGTTCCTTCTGATCCGGGTTGGCAATACGGGTATGAATAGCCGGCCAGCCAAATACAGCCTTCACCTTTCCTTTTTTTCCATGAATGAAGACCCTGGATGCCGGGGCTGTCTGGTGGTCCACACCGCCATTCCTTTTCAGGTACATCAGCCCCTCGGGAGTGATGTAGTTGACAAACCAGCTGATCTCATCGGCATGGGCCTCGATCACCACTTTGAACGGATGATTGGGGTTTATCACCCCCACGGCTGTTCCGTAGGGATCCACAAAATGGGTGTCCACAAAGGGTTTCAGGTATTCGATCCACAGTTTCTGTCCCCATGTTTCAAAACCAACGGGAGAGGCATTGTTGATATAATTCTTTAAAAAATCAAATGATTGGGGAGTGATAACCGATTTTTTGGCCCGCCTGGATGAACTGGTCGGACGGGTTTTTACTGCTTTTGCCATGCGTTATTGAGTTATAGGTCCAAAAATAGTCAAATGCGGGGGACTGCATACTACGAAGCTTATACGAAATTTTACAGCTGGAAACACTGCGTCAGGAGCGAAGTGGTATCACCATCAGCATGGCAAAGGCGGCAATAAAGAGATTGCTGCAATCTAAGAAAACAAGGAAATGTCGGGTGAGACACAACCGAATAGTCAGATCGGCTTCAATCAGCAGTTCATTGTTTTTGCAGCCTTACTTTTTCCGACTCGCTGTAATTGCTGCGGTGACCTGCCTTATCTTTCAATATGAGACCGAAACTGGCTGTGGTGTCCCGGATGGTGGGGACATTGGTAAAAGAAAGGATACCCTGAGAGAGCAGGTTACTGGTCTGGTATTCATACTGTATTTGCATTTCTGCTTCCCGGGTTTTGGCAGGCAGGCTCAGCGATGCAAAAGATAAACGTATGGTGTCGTTTGGATTAGTGTTATTAGGCGGCCTCACCGCTGTATTGCCATTATACCATTTGTAAACGATCAGCACTGAATCCAGGTCGCCTTCTTCATCGGTGTATTCAGCTTTAATCGTAAACACATCGCTGCGGAAAATAGCGGTCGGCGAAATGGATTTCAGATCCACCTGCGGTTCTGTTTTGAATTTATCTTTGTTGCAGGCAGTAATCACAGCGGCAATCACGACTATCAGTAAAAGGGAGTATTTCATGGGGAGTATTTGCTTCTGTCAAATTTACATTTTTTGCTAACATAAAGGATCATGCAGGATCAATGGTATCATAAAATTTTTACAACCACCCCCGAAAGGTTTGAACAGACCGCACTGGAGGTATTCCGTTACCAGGCAACGCATAACGGGGTGTATGGAGCTTACCTGCAGGCTTTGGGGACTGACCCGCTCCGGGTGCAGTCCCTTGCAGCGGTCCCCTTTCTGCCCGTCCGTTTCTTTAAATCACATGTTGTTCAATCCGGAGATTTCAATGCAGAAGCCGTATTTGAAAGCAGCGGCACCAGCGGGACTGTGAACAGCCGTCATTTTGTAAAGGACCTTGGTTTGTATGAAACAACTTTTACCAGGTGCTTTGAATCTTTTTACGGCCCGGTGAAAGATCACTGCATTATCGGGTTGCTTCCTTCTTATGTAGAACGGAAAAATTCCTCACTGGTCTGGATAGTTGACAAACTGGTTCAGCTGAGCGGACATCCTCAAAGCGGGTTTTACCTGCATGAATATGCACAACTGGCTGCCGTATTACAGGAATTGGAAAAGAAAAAACAAAGAACATTGCTGCTGGGTGTCACATTTGCCCTGCTTGAATTTGCTGAGCAATACCCGCAGCCGCTTCAGCATATCATTATTATGGAAACAGGTGGTATGAAGGGGAGAAGAAAGGAAATGATCAGGGCGGAAGTGCATGAAATGCTGAAGCATGCTTTTGGGGTTCCTGCGATCCATTCGGAATACGGGATGACTGAACTGTTATCCCAGGCTTATTCAAAAAGAGATGGCATTTTTAACTGCCCGCCGTGGATGAAAATACTACTGAGGGATGAAGAGGACCCGTTTGTATTAAAATCGAAAGGTACCGGCACAATCAATATCATTGACCTTGCCAATATTCATTCCTGTTCCTTTATCGCAACGGATGATGCAGGGAAACTGCATACAGATGGGAGCTTTGAAGTGCTGGGCCGGGTGGATGGGAGTGATTGGAGGGGATGTAGTTTGATGCTTTTGTAAAAGAAAAGCCAGCTTTGAAGCTGACTTTTGTGCCCGGAACTGGATTCGAACCAGCACAACCTTTCGGATGCTGCCACCTGAAGACAGTGCGTCTACCACTTTCGCCATCCGGGCAATTATTTCAAAAATGTCTCAACCCTGAACGTCTGCCATCCCGATAGCTATCGGGATCGCCATCCGGGCAATTATTTCAAAAATGTCTCAACCCTGAACGTCTGCCATCCCGATAGTCCTGAGCGATAGCAGAAGGATCGGGATCGCCATCCGGGCTTGGGGCTGCAAATATAAAGGACTCGGTTGAATCCTAAAAATCAGTGCAAACCCTTATTCAAACCGCAGATAACGGCAGATTGCGGCTGAAACCTGAAAGGATTTTTTCAACACTTGTTAAGAATTGTGCATAAAGGATTTTACGCAGTAATTATATTAATGGCTGCATGAAATATTCATTTATATTCGGGAGCACAATTTTTTTGCCACGTTAAATCAAAACAAATTATGAGAAAACTAGTACTGTTTGTGCTGTCATTTACATTAATGTATACCGTGACGGCACAGGAAAATAACTATTGGTCTTCGCACACGGATGCGGGCAGCATCACTACTGACAAAGCTGTAGCAAGACTATCGTTTCCTGTATCATTCAAATTATTTGATTTGAATCTTGACCCGTTAAGGCAGGAATTATTTAAAGCCGTTAACAACGCATCAAATCACTCCACCATTATTTCCCTGCCCAATGCAAACGGGCAGTTGGAAGAATTTGAAGTGATTGAAGCTTCCAATTTTGAACCCGACCTGCAGGCCCGTTTTCCGGAGATAAGGGCTTTCTCCGGTAAGGGTATTACAGACAGGTCTGCCACATTGAAACTGAGCATTTCCCCGCAAGGCATACAAACAATGGTTTTCAGGACTGAAAAAGAAAATGAATTCATTGAAGCTTATTCCCGGGATCATACCATTTATGCCGTATTTAAATCGCAAAGAAAAGCCGGGCAATTGCCATGGACCTGTTCTACCCCGGATCAGCAATTAGCTTCAGATTTAAACGACCAGGTTTCTGGTATAAATTTTATTGAGAGTTCAGGAGGTGATCTGAAGACCATGCGTTTGGCCCAATCCTGCAACGGAGAGTATTCCAACTATTTTGGGGCTACCAGCTCCGCACAGGTGGCATTGGTGCTGGCTGCTTTCAATGCTACGCTCACCCGTTGCAACGGCGTATATGAAAAAGACCTTGCATTGCACCTGAATCTTATTGCCAATACAACCAATGTTATATATTATAACCCTGCAACCGATCCTTATACAACTATGTCCAACTGGAATACCCAGTTACAGTCAACTTTAACTTCGGTTATCGGGGAAGCAAATTATGATATCGGGCATCTGTTTGGCGCTTCCGGCGGCGGTGGTAACGCTGGTTGCATTGGCTGCGTTTGTGTGGACGGTTCCAAAGGAAGGGGTTACACTTCACCTTTTGACGCAATTCCCCAGGGCGATAATTTTGATATCGATTACGTAGCACATGAGGTGGGCCATCAATTGGGAGCTAACCATACCTTCTCCCATAGCAATGAAGGCACCGGTGTGAATAAAGAACCGGGCTCCGGTATCACCGTTATGGGTTATGCCGGCATCACCAGCCAGGATGTGGCACCTCACTCTATAGATATATTCCACCAGGCATCTATTGCACAGATACAGGCTAACCTGGCAACAAAAACATGTCCTGTAACCACCACCATTGTAAATGCAACCCCTGTGGTTTCAGCAGGAAGCAACTATACGATCCCTATCAGCACACCGTTTGCTCTGACCGGTTCAGCCACGGATGCTGACCCCGGTGACGTACTCACCTATTGTTGGGAGCAAAATGATAATTCAACAACAACCGGCGTAAACAGTGTGGCATCACCCACTAAAACAACCGGTCCAAACTGGTTATCCTTCAGCCCCACTACATCTCCGTCAAGGCTTTTGCCCAAACTGGCAACAATACTTGCCGGACTAAATGTTTCGGGTCCATTGCCCGGTGGTGATGCAGGTGCCAATACGGAAGCATTGAGTTCAGTTTCAAGAACACTTAATTTCAGGTTAACCGTAAGGGATAATGCTCCTTACAGCTCCACTGTACCGGTTTCTGTTGGTCAAACACAATTTGCCAATATGGTGGTGACTGTTTCGAATACTTCAGGCCCATTTGCTGTTAGTTCACCTAACACAGCAGTATCATGGGCTGGTAATTCATCACAAACAATTACATGGTCAGTCGCCAACACAACAGCTTCACCTGTTAGTTGCGCCAACGTGAAAATCTCGATCTCTACAGACGGAGGTAATAATTTCAGTACACTTGTTTCCAGCACAGCGAATGACGGAACTGAAGTGGTGACTATTCCCAATACGCCCAGCACTACTGCCAGGGTAAAAGTGGAAGCTGTGGGTAATATCTTTTTTGATATTTCCAATACCAACTTCACCATTACAGCCGGATCGGCATGTGGTACGCCTACGGGTCTTTCGGCTTCTTCTATTACCAATACTTCAGCAACCATAAGCTGGACTGCAGTAAGCGGCGCACTCTCCTATGATGTGGATTACAAAGCTGCTTCATCCGGTACATGGATCAATGCTGCTACTGCAACTACATCAACTTCAGTAAACTTGTCGGGCCTTACAGAAGGTACCACCTATGACTGGAGAGTGAGGGCTACTTGTTCAGAAGGTTCAGGCAGTTATGCACAGGCACAATTCACTACCACCGCTCCCTGCAATGCCCCAACAGGTCTTAGTTCATCTGCCATTACATCTTCATCCGCTACAGTAAGCTGGACAGCAGTAAGCGGTGCCAATAACTATGATGTGGATTATAAGTTAGCCAGTTCCGGAACCTGGATAAACTCAATCACAGGCACAACATCCACATCAAGAAATATCACGGGTTTGACAGCTTCTTCATTATATGATTGGAGGGTAAGAGCCAATTGTGCTTCCGGCAGCAGTGTATACAGCCAGGCACAGTTTACGACTTCTGCCGCGTCAACCTGCCCAGGTACTTATGATGTTTCAACGAATGGAAGCAGAAGCGGTGCAGCTACTATTCCTTTCAATACAGACATTAAAGGATTGATCAATCCGACTGGCGATATAGACTATTACAGGTTTGTGATCACAACAGGAGGCACTATCACCGTCACACTGACTGGCCTCCCTGCAGATTATGATCTTCGTTTGTACAGGAACAATACCAATGTGGCCAGTTCTTCCAATGGCGGCACTACCAGTGAGACCATCAACTACACCGCTACTGCCAACACCTACTATGCAAGGGTGGTTGGTTTCAACGGAGCATTCAACGCTACCAGTTGTTATACGCTGAAAGTGCAGTTGGGCACTGCCAGCAGGGAAAATGAACTGATCGTTGGTAACAAGGTCAGCGTATTCCCCAACCCGGTCAGCGATAAAGTGACAGTGCGGATCAACGAGATGAAGGGTGTGGCCGATATCAGGGTGTTTGACATGTATGGCAAAATGCTGCAACAGAAAAGAACGGCAGCCATGAACACCCAACTGGATCTTTCAGGAATTCCTTCCGGTGTGTATATCATTAAAGTGATGAATGGAGGTAAGGAAACTGCGATGAAGGTTGTGAAGGATTAGAATGATTGCAACCAGCATAAGAAAAGCCCCCCGATTTTGATCAGGGGGCTTTTTATTTTCGGGAAAAGTTATTCAAGAGAAACAACTCTCCAACCTGTCTCCGGTGTCTTCACTAATGAAACAGTAATGTCTTTATATTTTTTAGTTCCTCTTACAGTGAGATTAAATTCTGCTCTGCCGGACTCTGAACCATTAATACTGGTCGTGCTAACTCCACCTGTCGGGATCAGTCCAAATCCTTTAATAGTTCCTATCTCTTTTTTTATTTCCTCATCCGATCTGAGAAAATCTGTAGCTGTTTCGTAGGCATCAGATGTTTTCATCATGAAAACAACAATTGGTAAAATAGCTAATCCAAATATCAGGAACCAAAAGCCCAATTTAGCCCAGATAGTTTTTTTTCCCTGTTGTCTTCTGGATCGGATGATACCGCCCAGGAATCCGATTAAAGCCATCACTAAAAAGATCCACCCAAAAGTTTTGCTCTCCCAGAAAAAGTAGACAGGCAGCATACGGGCCAAATAGCCATAAACGAGCAATGCGATGCCTGTTATCAATGAGACTCTGGTAAATTTTTCCATATTACAATAGCATGATCAAACACTCACATTAAAATCCCTCAGCGCATCATTCAGGCTGGTCTTTAAATCAGTGCTGGGTTTTCTTTGACCAATGATCAATGCACAGCCCACGCCATATTCACCCGCCGGGAATTTTTTAGAGTAGGAGCCCGGTATCACAACACTTCTTGCGGGCACCCTTCCTTTCATCTCTTTGGGTTCGTTTCCGCTAACGTCAATAATTTTTGTTGACTGGGTCAGCACCACATTGGCGCCGAGTACGGCTTCTTTTTCCACGATCACACCTTCCACTACGATGCAGCGGCTGCCGATAAAGCATCCGTCTTCCACGATCACCGGCGAGGCTTGCAATGGTTCCAGAACACCGCCAATGCCGACACCACCACTCAGGTGAACGCCTTTGCCTATCTGTGCACAACTGCCCACGGTGGCCCAGGTGTCCACCATGGTTCCCTCATCCACATAAGCACCGATATTGACAAAGGAAGGCATCAGTACCACATTTTTTGCAATGTAAGCGCCATACCTGGCCACCGAACCAGGAAGACTCCGAACACCCATTGCTGAGAAATTTTTCTTCAGCAGCATCCGGTCATAGAATTCAAAGGGCCCGTTTTCCCATGTCTGCATGGGCTGAATGCTGAAGTATAGTAATATGGCTTGCTTCACCCATTCATTCACCACCCAGCCGCCCAGAGCACCAGTCGAAGGGTCAGTGGGAGATGCGGAACGTAATCTTCCTTTATCCACTTCTTCCATCACCGCCCTTACCGCATCACTGTATTTGTTTTCTTTCAGTAATTCCCGGTTGGCCCAGGCTTCAAGTATCAGTTCTTTCATTATGCGAAAATAGTTATTAGATAATAATTAAAAACTAATAGATGACAGTTCCCTAAAGCAGCACATTTTTAAAAGTCGGGTATCCTTTCCGATAATAGAATCTTTCAGCGCTTTAGGAGTCCCGGGACTATAAAGCACTATTATCTATTCTCTTTTAGTTATTATCTTTAATTGATGAACATCGGCTTTGATGCAAAACGGGCATATCACAACTTAACCGGGCTGGGTCATTACAGCAGGACGTTGGTGAATTCCCTGTCTGAGTACCACCCGGACCATCACTACTACCTGTTCAATCCCAAACCATCGGAGTTATTCTCACTGAAAGGCAACAACCTGCATGAAGTTTTGCCCGCAGGATTCCTGGATAAAGCATTTTCTTCAGCCTGGCGCAGCAGTTGGGTGAAGAAAGACCTGCAGCGCCTGAAGATCGATCTTTATCATGGATTGAGCCATGAAATACCCATTGGGATTCAAAAGACAGGAATTAAAACTGTTGTCACCATTCACGACCTGAAACATGAACGGCACCCGGAACAGTACAATCCCATTGATGTAAGGATCTTCCAAAAAAAATTCCGTTATGCCTGCGTCCATGCAGATAAAGTAATTGCCATCAGCCAGCAGACGAAGAAGGATATCATGGAGTTTTACAAAACACCGGAAGAAAAGATCATGGTCTGTTACCAAAGCTGCAACACCGCATTCGGTCAACGGGTCAGTGAAGAAGAAAAAAGCA
>JANNUI010000404.1:0-2186 GCA_031395125.1 Chitinophagaceae bacterium
CAGCAGCGGGTTGTTGATCACTACATCAGGTTTCGGGAGATCAATCGTCCACTTACCGCCGTCCCGGAAAACAGTGTCAATAAATTTGTGGTTAAGAAAGACCAGCGCATAATCATGCGGTTCCCAGATAGTAAGCTTGCCTCCCTTATGCCCCACCAGTTCAGTAGAATATAAGATCAACCCCTGGTTTTGATCCAGCATTTCCATGGGTACAGGTTGCGGGGAATAGACAGGCGCCGGTAAGCTTTGCCAGATGGAGCTGGTCTGCTGCATCTGTATATCCGGAATTTCAATACACTTTATCACTTCCGGTGTTTCGGGTATCTTATAATCAACATATTGTTTAATAAGATTGCGCAGCATAAAATACTTGGCCGAAGGTCTTCCCTGCTCATTGATGGGGGCATCATAATCATAACTGGTAATATCCGGCTGGTACTGTGTGGGGTTGAATGCATTGGCCCCTGCAGTAAAACCAAAATTAGTTCCGCCATGGATCACATAAAAATTGAGTGATCTTTTGGTCTTCAATAAAAATTCAACTTCCTTCTTCAGGCCGGCAGTATCCGGTCTTGCCCATTTTTCACCCCAGTGCGTCAGCCATCCCGGATAAGTTTCGCTGCTGAACGCTGGTACATTGGGGTTTCTTTTTTTAGCCTGTTCAAAGTCCGCCTCACTGCCACCGCTGTCAAGACCGATGGCCGCTCCATCAATGTTGCCTGCTTCCAGCATATAAGCAGTAGGGCCATCGGCCGTATAAAAAGGAATATTGATGCCGTTATCCAACCACAGTTTTCTCAACTCTTCAAGGTATTCCTTGTCATTGCCAAAACTGCCATATTCATTTTCGATCTGCAGCATCAGTATCGGTCCCCCACTGGTGCATTGCAATGATTTTATTTCCGCTGAAAGATGATTGATATAGCGGGTGACTGCCTCCATATACCTCTTGTCCATGCAGCGGACCTTTATATCCGGTATTTTGAGCAGGTAGGTGGGCAATCCTCCAAAATCCCATTCGGCACAGACATAAGGCCCGGGGCGAAACAGAACCCACATCCCTTCCTGCTGGCAGATCCTTACAAATTCTGCGATATCCCTGTTCTCCGATTTGAAATCAAATACACCAGGTTTAGTTTCATGGTAGTTCCAGAATATATACACAGCAATGGTATTGCACCCCATTGCTTTCGCCATTTGTATGCGATGCCGCCAGTATTCTTTGGGTATCCGGGCGGGGTGCATCTCCCCGCTGATGAGCTGCAGGGGTTTCCCATCCAGCAAAAAATCATTCTTGCCAAGTGAAAAATGATGCGTGGCCTGTGAAAAAGAAAGGGAATAAAAAAGCAGCAGCAAGCCGCTGAACCAAAACCTTTTCATACCGGCAATTTAGCAATGAACCGGGAACTTAAAAAGCCAAAATCAAAACAACCGATTGCCTGATTGACCTACCTTTGCGACGCCATAGTCCCAAAAGTTATCGGGACTATGGCGGGTAAACCGCCATCAAACGTTTTTATTAAGAATAAATCAAGTGTTATGGAATACCGGATCGAAAAAGACACTATGGGTGAGGTAAAAGTGCCTGTTAAGGCTTATTACGGAGCACAGACCCAGCGGAGTATTGATAATTTTAAAATAGCGCAGGATATTAACAGGATGCCGAAAGAGATCATAGCCGCATTCGCCTACCTTAAAAAAGCTGCCGCTAACACCAACCAGGAAGCCGGGGTATTGACCAAAACAAAAGCCACGCTTATCGGCCGTGTTTGCAACGAAATCCTGAAAGGAGAACTGGACGCTGAATTCCCGCTGGTAGTTTGGCAGACCGGCAGCGGCACCCAGAGCAATATGAATGTGAACGAGGTGATCGCCTACCGCGGCCATGTGCTAAAGGGTGGCCGGCTCACGGACAAAGAAAAATTTTTGCATCCAAATGATGATGTAAATAAATCGCAGTCCTCCAATGATACTTTTCCAACAGCTATGCACATTGCGGCGTATAAAATATTAGTGGAGACAACCATTCCCGGAATAAAAAAATTAAGAGATACACTGGCTAAAAAAAGCAAGCAGTATATGAAAGTGGTGAAGATTGGCCGCACCCACTTTATGGATGCCACACCGCTTACTGTCGGCCAGGAATTCAGCGGTTATGTTTCGCAATTAGATCATGGAATGAAGAC
>JANNUI010000441.1:0-4485 GCA_031395125.1 Chitinophagaceae bacterium
AAGAACTGAATGTACAAAGCGCCTACAATTACAACCAGGCAAGAACAGCTTATGTGGTGGCGAAGGACGGCGATGTCTTTTACACGGATATAAAAAGCGGAAGGACCAAACGGATAGCACAGACCACCGATACCGAATCCAATCCGCAGTTTTCTTTCACTGAAAGTAAGATCGTTTATAGTCGCAGCCAGAATTTATATGCCTGGGATATTACCAGCGGCGAAACCATGCAACTCACCAACACAAGGGCTGCAGATGCAGCTGGTGGCGCAGCACCGGGAGGAGCAGGCACAAGCACCCTGAACCAGCAGGAGCAGTGGCTGAAGAATGACCAGCTGCAATACTTCCAGGTTTTGAAAGAAAGAAAGGAAAAAAGAGAAGCCACCGAAGCATACAATAAAAGCTTGCCTAAAGAAAAAGAACTCCGGACCATCAACCTCGATGACAAAACCCTGCAGGGATTAACGATCAGTCCCGATGGAAGGTTTATCAATTACAGGCTGTTCAAGGCCGCCCCCTCAACGAATGCAAAGACAACCATTGTTCCCAGTTATGTAACAGAAACAGGTTTTACAACGGACATCCCATCCCGCAGTAAAGTGGGTTCACAGCAAAGCAGCTCTGAATTGTTTTTGTATGACAGGTTAAAGGATACCATTTACAGCTTTAAAACCGATTCCATTCCCGGCATACAGGACCTGCCCGATTATGTAAAGGACTATCCCAAACAACTGGAAGAAAAGAAAAAGAAACCATCCAACCGTGCTGTCAGCATCAATACCCTTAACTGGTCGCCCAAGGGAACGTTTGCTGTAGCCGACATCCGGTCAAATGACAACAAAGACCGCTGGCTGATGCTGCTGGATACTGCAACCGGTAAACTGAAGCTTATCGACCGGCAACGGGATGAAGCATGGATAGGCGGACCCGGCACGGGTGGTTTTGGTGGCGGTTCTGCCGGCTGGCTTGACGATAATACATTTTGGTTCCGTTCGGAAGCTACCGGCTATTCACATCTTTATTCAGTGAATGTGATAACAAGTGAAAAGAAACAGCTTACATCCGGCAGGTATGAAGTACAGCAGGTGCTGTTATCAAAGGACAAGAAATATTTTTTCATCAGTACCAATGAAGTGCATCCCGGTGAGCAACATTTTTACCGGCTTACGGTTGCGGATGGTAAAAAAGAAAGGATCACCACTATGACAGGCGCCAACCAGGTTACTGTTTCACCGGATGAAAAATGGCTGGCGGTATTACACTCCTACTCAACCAAACCATGGGAGCTTTATTTACAGGAAAACCTTCCTGCCGGTTTACCTGCCGAAGCAAAGCGAAGGCATGACAGGCGGGTAAAGTCTGCAGAGCCGGTACAAATAACAAACAAAGCACAGAGTGAAGAATTCAAGTCCTACCCATGGAAAGAACCCGAAGTGATAACTTTTTCTGCAGCTGACGGCGCACCTGTGTATGCAAGATTGTACAAGCCAGCCAATCCTCATCCTAATAAGCCGGCTGTATTGTTTGTACATGGTGCCGGTTACCTGCAGAATGCACATAAATGGTGGAGCAGTTATTTCAGGGAATATATGTTCAACAACCTGCTTGCCCATAATGGTTACTATGTGATGGATATTGACTACCGCGGCAGCGCCGGTTATGGCCGTGACTGGCGGACAGGCATCTATCGCCATATGGGAGGAAAGGATCTTAGTGACCACGTGGATGCCGCCAATTACCTGGTGAAAACATTTGGCGTCAACTCAAAGAACATTGGTTTATATGGCGGTTCTTATGGTGGGTTCATCACACTAATGGGATTATTTACCGAACCGGATGTGTTTGCAGCAGGTGCATCGCTGCGCCCGGTTACCGACTGGGCCAATTACAATCATGGCTACACCTCCAATATTTTAAATGAACCTTATACCGACAGCATTGCTTACAGGAAAAGTTCTCCGTTTTATTTTGCAGAAGGATTAAAAGGTCATTTACTCATCTGCCACGGCATGGTGGATGTGAATGTGCATTACCAGGATGCAGTGAAACTTACACAACGCCTGATAGAGCTGGGCAAAGACAACTGGGAACTGGCCAGCTACCCCATGGAAGACCACGGCTTCGTGGAACCCAGCAGCTGGACGGATGAGTATAAAAGAATATTTAAATTGTTTGAGACGGTGTTGAAGAAATGAGTGGCTAGTGGGAAGTAGCTAGTGGGATGTGGTTATCAGGAATGGCAAGTTCATCGTCAACTACATGACTGTAAATATTTTAAACCCTACTAGCCACTAACCATTTCCCACTTCCCTATATTTGTAACTCAACAATCGGTTATGGCCAAACAATTTGAAGACTTTGATGCCAACCTGGCCGGTGAAGAGGGGAAAACGGAGGAAACGAAAAGCAGTTGGTTCAAACGTATCAAAAAGGGGATCAGCACCAAAACATCGGAAAAGAAAGAAACACCGGAAGGACTTTGGGTAAAATGCCCGGATTGCAATTTCATCTGTACGGTAACCGAGCTGAGAGAAAACCTCTTTGTTTGCCCAAAGTGCAATTTTCACCACCGCGTCGGCAGCAGTGATTATTATGAGATACTGTTTGACAACAATGAATTCACCGAACTGTTTGAAAATATCCGCAGCAAGGATTTCCTGGAGTTCACCGATCTGAAGCCCTACAAAAAAAGATTAGACGAGATTTGGAGCAAAACTGACCTGAAGGATTCCATGCGGGTAGCAGTGGGAAAAGTGAGCGGTCATGATATAGTGATAGCCTGTATGGACTTTGAATTCATCGGTGGTTCATTGGGCAGCGTGATGGGCGAAAAATTCTCCAGAGCGGTTGATTATTGCATCCTGAATAAAATGCCTTATATGGTCATCAGCAAGAGCGGCGGCGCCCGAATGATGGAAAGCGCTTTTTCGCTGATGCAGCTGGCCAAGACCAGCGGTAAACTTTCGCAACTGAGCGATGAAAAAATTCCCTATATCTCTTTACTGACTGACCCCACATTCGGCGGTATCTCCGCCTCATTCGGTATGCTGGGCGATATGAACATTGCCGAACCAGGTGCCTTAATTGGCTTTGCCGGGCCGAGAGTGATCAAAGAAACCATCAAAAAAGATCTGCCTGAAGGATTCCAGCGCAGCGAGTTTATCATGGAACATGGGTTCCTGGATTTTATTGTGCCGAGGAAAGAACTAAAGGAGAAACTGACAAAAGTGCTCGGATTACTGAAGAACTGAATACAGCATTCAATTTGAACAGTAAGAGGTATTTTTGCTTGCCTGCCAACCGGCAGGCCTCTTATTTTTTTATCAATGCAGGAACTGAAGAACAGGCGGGCTTTTCATGAATTCTTTATAGATGCTAATTATGAAGCAGGGATTGTCTTGCTTGGCACCGAAGTAAAATCACTAAGGGATGGAAAGGCCAGTTTCAATGACAGCTACTGCCAGCTGCATAAAGGAGAGGTCTGGCTCAAGTCGCTCCATATTGCCGAATACTCACATGGCACTGTCAACAATCATGACCCCCTGCGGGAAAGGAAACTGCTGCTGCAAAAAAGAGAAATAAAAAGGATCGGGGCCAGCCTGAAAGAAAAAGGTTATACCCTGATACCGCTCCGCATTTTTTTTAATGAGAAGAGTCTTGTAAAAGTAGAGATCGGTCTTGCCAAAGGGAAAAAACTGCATGATAAGCGGGAAAGCATCAAGCAAAAAGATGTGGATAGGGAAATGAAACGCTTTCTGAAATAACACTGTGTAAAACTTGCCAAATACCCGGAACAATTTTTGCCGATATTACCCTCTCATGAAGAAAGGGTTGATCATAGCATTGCTGCTGACCGGAATGAGGTCCCATTCCCAGTCTGTGTTTGGCTACTGGTATGGAAATGCCAATGTAAAATCGAACATTTCAACCAATAATTACCTGGTGGAACTGATCCTGCAACCGGAGAAAGGTTATGTGTCCGGTGTGCTCAATTACTTTTTCAAAGACACTTACCGGAGCCTGAAAGTAAAAGGGAATTACAATGCTGCCACCCGCCAGCTCAGTCTCTATGATATACCCCTGTCCTATCATGCCTCTATCCGCAACTTTGAGGTGGACTGCATGATGAGCCTGCAGGCAACACTGAGGGTATCGAAGACAGGCTCTTTCCTCACTGGCGCTTTTAAGGCATTGCCGGATTATCGCTACACCTGCCCGGAAGTACGGTTTAATTTTAACCTGAATGCAGATATCAGTAAAAAAGATTCTGTGCTGCAAGCTATCAGCGAATACAAGGAGACCTACCAGGTGTGGAAACCCACCATTGCCGACACACTGGTGCAGGCGGAGATCATTCCCCGGAAAGTGATCAACTATGTAATTGAAAAAGAATATGCCGAAAGAAAAAATGAAGTGCTGAATGAGATCGAGGTGGAATCCGATACGATACTCGTGTCGCTTTATGATAACGGGGAGGTAGACGGG
>JANNUI010000469.1:0-6136 GCA_031395125.1 Chitinophagaceae bacterium
CCAAGCTGCTGCAGGTCACTGATGATCTCCGTCATTACTGCCGCAGCTTGGTTATATCATCGAACCGTTTGGTAAAAACAGTTTTGTGATTCAGGGCACTCCGGCCGATGTGGCACAGGGCAATGAAAAACATATCATTGACATTTTGCTGGAGCAATACAAACATTTCAGCCCGGAAGTAAAGTTTTCCAAAAGGGAGAAACTGGTCCGCTCGCTGGCAAGACAGCAATCCATTAAATCAGGAGTGCGGCTTGTCGAAAAAGAGATGCGGCGATTGGTAAATGATCTTTTCGCCTGTGAGCAGCCGAATGTATCTCCGGATGGAAGCCCCACCTATGCAGAGTTTAAACAGGAGCAATTGGAGAAAATGTTTGGTAAATAAAAGCGGCTCTTTCTATCCCCTTATTTTTTCCGCTTGTCAAAAATATTATACCGCAGGTAAATCTGAAAAGCCTGGTTTCTGTCCCTGACTGGAATAATGTTATTACCTATCTTGTTATTAATGTAATTATTGAGGCCAATATTATAACGGAATCCGATATTGAACCTTTTCCATTGGTAATTAATATCCAATAATGCCCTCCAATCTGTACTACGAAGGCTTTGGGCTAAGGTATCAACAACATTTAGCTGAACAGGGGCTGGTGTGCCTCCACCGCCATTGCCTCCACCGTTTCCGCCGCCATTTCCGCCGCCGTTTCCACCACCATTACCGCCGCCGTTTCCACCACCATTGCCTCCGCCGTTTCCACCACTATTGCCATTTCCATTTCCACCAGCATTGGAATTTGCCTTTTTCTCTGCAGATGGGTTCGATTTCGTTTTTATTTCCTTTGCTGAAGAAGTTTTTTCCCAACCTGCCGCACCATTTTCCCATACAGCAAATTCATTCTCAAATATACTTCTTTTCAGATGTGAGTATTGCAGCCCAACACCCAGTGACAGCGCAGGAACTGGCCTGAAATGTACTGATACCGGCAAATTGAGATAATATAACTTATTCAACCAAACAGCATTCTCTTCTTTTTTAACTGAAGACAGGTTGGTAAACTTTGATGAAAGCTTGAGAAAAGGAGTGTATTGGGGTGAGCTATACTGAAACTCCGATTGCAGGTACCATTTTTTGTTAAAATGATACTGAACATATACAGATGGAAGAAAGTCAATCAATACATTCCTCTTCCCGTTAATATTCACTGTACTCATTTCCTGGCTGCTTAAAGGAATATTGTAATTAACAGATGCGCCTATCACCCAACCTCTGATTTTATTCTTTTTTGGAGTTACAGAAGTCACAGCCTGGGAATCTTTTTTTGTATTGCTGATAACAGCCGGCTCCTTAATAATATTTTTGCTTTTTACACTATCTGCCGCTTTAGCTTTTCTTTTTTCAATTCCGGGTGCAGGAGTTACTTTAACATCAGTCAACTCTTTTTCCCTGCCGGTAATTTTAGTTTGCCCCTCTTGCCGGTCGCTGCTCATTGATGTTTCGGTATGGAGTTTTTTCCGGGCATTTTTTTGAGGGATTTCCTTTATTTCCTCATTCACGGGTTTTATGAGATTATTATCGGAAAACTCTTTTCTGACGGCTACAAGAGGTCGTTCTGTGCTTTCAGGTTTGGGGTTGGAATTGTTTTCCGATCCGGCAACAACCGGAACTACTGGTTGGTTGTTCATCGCCTGGGTTCGCTTATCCTCAACCGCCGGTTTTCTGTTTTCAGCTGATGGTTCCTTCGGGGTATTTATTGAATTCTGTTCTGTGTTTTCAGGTTTGGTACCGGGATTGTCAACCTTTCTTTTAGTAGCAGTTTCTGATATCGGGTTGCCGGTTGTTTGCTTATCATTTGATATACTCTCTGAATTATTTTCATTCAAATTTGCTGTACTCTTATCCGTTACAGCCTGTTGTTGAATTATTTGTTCAGTGGGTTTGGGGCTTGCGGGATTTTCGTAACCAGTATGGTCATTTTTCGAAGCATTTACAGGATCTTCGGAACGATAATACAATCCGGCAGCAATCAGAAAGATAACGAGCCCCGAAACCAGCAGCAGGTTCCGTCGGAAGATCCACAAAATCCTCCGGCGTCTTTTTTCTTCTGCGGGCATCTCTTTATCCAGTATAACTTTCATGTCCAGCCATGTTAAATTCATGTCCGGAAATGAAAGGTTACTGAACTTCTCATTTAATATCGGGCCATATTTCTTATTATCATCCATTATGCTATTGCCCTGTTTTTAATCAATTTTGAAAGTTGTTTTTTAGCTTCGCTTAAATGCCATTTGCTGGTTCCGTCACTTATATGTAACAACTTCGCTATTTCTTTATGATTGTATCCCTCCATTACGTACAGGTTAAATACTGTAGCCGCAGTTTGGGGTATTTGCTTCAAAAAATTTAATATCTCTTCTCCTGATTTGCTAACCAGAATCTCAGCCTGGATTTCAGGCTCTCTTGCTTCTGTCCACTCTACTTCCTGTATCATCAGGTTCTTTTTCCTTAAAAAATCTATGGAGGTCCGTACCATAATAGTATGCATCCAGGTAAAAAATGCAGATTTGGAATCATCAAATTTTCCGATGTTCCGGAAAATTTTTAAGAATCCTGAGTGCAATACTTCTATTGCATCTTCCTTGTCTTTAACATAGCGGAAACAAAGTGCTATCATGGGGTTGTAATACTGCTTATACAGCAACTCCTGCGACCGGCGGTCGTTGGAAGCACAGCCCTTAATGAACTGTGTATTATCTATTGCACTTTCAGGTACGGACATTTTCGAAGGGTTCGGATTTTCTATTCGGCTTTACGCCGAAAATGAACGCTAATGTATTGTCAATTTCCGGAAAATGCAATCGTAAATTCCCCTGGTACATTCCTCACTTCAAAGAGCCCGGTATGCAAGCTTAGTTTTCAGGAAACTGAACCCGCTGTTAACTTATTAGTCTGCAGCCGGCAATTTAACCGGCCGCAGACATCACCCCTTTTCAGGAGAGTAAGTTTTTGAGCCACAACATTGATTCTTCATGAGATTGGATCTTGGTGGTTTTTCAGAAAATGGATTTTCGATGTGGTTTTTCAAAGGGTTGAACATAGGGTATCAATGGATCCGCTTACTGTTTTCATTGGTATGGATTAAAAACGGACGGTATCTGAAAAAACAGTAATAAGTCACTGATAATGGCTTTTCATAATTGGACTACAACGGGATTTTAGACCTTTGGGTTTTTCATGATTTGGATTCTGGCTTTCAAAGAACAAGGACTGGTGGTTTTTCCTGGTATCGGACTTTGTTGGTTCAGGATGTTGGCTCTGTTAAATTATACGGGGGATGATACCCGCGGGTTGGTAAAAAGGAAAATATTTTTAAAAAGAATTATTAAATGTTAATTATCAGGGTTTTAGAAAATAAATGCCGGAGACCATGATAAATATAGCAATTGGCAAATGTTCTATCCGCTTGAGGTTCAGAGGAGGCAACATTGGATACGATCCTGCTTATCCGATAGTTAAGCAGGAGCAGCTGGGGAAGATGTACGGAAAATGAAGAATAAGAAATAAGTAATAAAAAATGAATACGTCCGTTCCTTAGCGGCATACTTTTTTATTACTTATTTCTTATTCCTTATTTTTTATTCCTACTAGTTATTTCGAACTACCTGGAGAAATTTTTCAATAGCTCTTCGTACATCAGTCGAGCTTGCCTGGTAGCCCCCTAAATCCCCCGCAAGGGGGACTTTAGAACCCTAAAATTTAGAACGAACTCCAGTCAGGAACTTTTCAATAGCTCTTCGCACATCAGTTGCGTTTGCTTGATGATTGTTTATAAGCGTTGAGAAAATGAGCAGTTTACCCTTTTTAGTGTATAAATACCCGCTGAAGGCAACCACACCGGAAAGTGTGCCGGTTTTTCCATAGAGATAGCCGCTGTCGGCTTTGTAGAAATTGCTGATGGTACCCTCGCCGCCGGTAGGGAAAATGACCTTTACACGTTCCATCCCAAACTCATGCTGAATTTTATTGAGGATGGTTACCAGATCCTGCGGGGTAAATAAATTATAACGGCTTAGACCGGAGCCATCCACCCATCTTGGTTTTTGTGGCAGGTCCTTAAAATCTGTTTTCAGAAGTGTATCAATTATCTTTTCATCATTCATCACCCCCAGTATTTCATTGCTTACCATTAATAAGGACTGCTCCGCAAAAAAGTTATCGCTGCGGTGCATCATGGGTTTCAGGAGGGAGTCGGTGGGTTGGGAATGGATAACCGGGCTATGAAGAAGTAATTCGGAAAAATTCTCATAAATCATTATTCCCAATGTATCATTTAATAGCCCGGCAATTGTTTCAAAATCCGGACGAAATGGAACTTCTTTATTTTTTTGCATCCCATTCCAGAAAATAATTTTATTCTCTTCCCATGATTTGATTACCTCAAACCCATTATTCATCTTCTGGGCAGTAAAAAAATCTTTTTGAAAAAACTTAGGGACTGATAAGACTTTTTCCGGGCTTTCCCATTTTAATTTTATTACATTACCATAAATCGGAAAGCCACTTCGTTGAGCCATGTAATATTCCTTATAATCATTCCAAGCCCAACCACTTCCCAGAAAATCATTATATCTTTTCCCTCCAACGGATATCCGTTTAAATTTTTTTAGAAACCAAAATACAGGTTGATGCTTAAAATCAGGATGGAGAAAGCCAGGATCCCCTGTTTCCCAAATCATAACCATTGAGTCTCCAAGAATTTGATACCTCAACCCCACCAAACTATCCCCCAGATATTTCATCGCTGCATAGCAGGTGGGTATCTTGGTATTGCTGGCAGGCACAAAATATTTATCGCCCTGGTGATTATAGAGATATTTGTTTTCAGCCGGGTCAAAGATGCTGATGCCGACATGGGCGGCGGTTAATGCTTTATTGCTTAAAACATCTTCGTTGGCCGAACGGGCTATTTGTTTTTGAACGGAACAGGAGGAAAGGAGAATAAGAAATAAGGAATAAAGAATAAAAAATGAAGAAGTGGGCTTCGTAGCTAACATACTTTCTGATTTCTTATTTCTCATTTCTTATTTTTTATTTTCTAACCCACCCCTTTTGTAAAGTCGTTAATCAGAAAAACCTGCGGCCCCTCCAGGGAGGGGATGAATACTCTGCTATTTGAAATTACAACTTACTTCTTTCAGAAAATTTGATAAGAAAGGGAAATGATTGGTCTAAGTCTCCCCTTTAGGGGGACAGGGGGCTTAACTTCTCTCCTGCGCCCGCAGCCATCTTTCCGGTATCTCGTTGCTGCTGGCCAGCAGGTAATCCTTGTAACTGCAGGCAATGAATTTTTTATCGGGCAGCTGCATCCACCATCTCCCGGTTTTTTTGCTTTGCAAAAAAGTAGTCTCTACTTCGGCAAAAGCGGTGTGGTATTCGTTAAAGGAATCTTTTTCGTCCAGCGTCGCCTCCCGTCTGCCGCGGCTGCGTCCATCGAGTATATACCATAACATATGACTGATCTGTTTGGCGGTGAGTTCATCTTTATCGTGCTGGGCATCGTAACCATATATGCCGATCGTGTTCACATTGGGGCTCATACCGGCATAGCGCATCAATACACAGGCTTCTTCGCCGTTGAAACCGTTGGGTGATGCCGTACCGGCCGGTGCGTAAGCATGCGCAATCGCCGTCATATCGAAGCTGAAGAGCTGGCTGTTGCGGATGACCGGTTCCATCTCATCAATGCTTTCCTTTACACTGCCCACCCGGTAGCAGTCGAAGCGGAGTTTGTCCAGCGTTTCCAGCATGCGGGGGTGCACAAAATAACTCTGGAAGCCGATATGATTGTAATGACGGATATAATTCGGTTCCCCGGTCAGCATTTCCATCAGGAAGTTTTCATGCCGGAAGGGTGATTCAAGATTGAGGTCGATCAGCGCATCCACGCAGCTGGCTTCGATCAGTTTTTTGTTTTCAGCATAGGCCTGGTATTGCGACAGCGTCAGGTCATGTGAGCCGCCAAGTATGATAACGGTTTTTCCATCACCTATGAGTTCCTGCACCACCGTTTTCAGTGCCGCATACGAGTCGGTGTACAATGATCCGGCTTTGATATTCCCTGCATCTGCAATCTTTATATCGGGG
>JANNUI010000474.1:0-1522 GCA_031395125.1 Chitinophagaceae bacterium
GGCCGCCCACCCCCGGCCGCTACATGCTGATCTACACGGTCTCGGGTTTTTCCGCGGCGGGCGATGCCGGCGCCGTTCCGCCCTTCACGCTCAACAAGGTCAGGTGCTGAGTGGCGCGGCTCTACTGGATTTTCACAAGCCTGGTGCTGGCCATCGCCGTTCACGCAGGCTATGTGCTGGTGGCGCCGTCTTACGCGCTCCATCGCAGTCTTGACGCCCTGGTGGCGGAGATGGGGGTGAACCGGTTTTTCATTCTCCAGCCCAGAGATCAGGCGCGGCTGTTTCCGGCCTTCCCGCCAGAGCATGTGTTCGGCGCCTGCGCCTTCGACCTCGCCGACACGAAGATCGCACTCAGCGCCAATATGCCGGGCGGGATGTGGACGCTCACCATCTATTCGGCCACCGGCGATGTCTTCTATACGCTCAACGATACGCAATCGGGAACCGGCAGCTTCACCGTGTCGCTGTCGCTGGCGCCGAGTCTCGTGGACATGATTACCCAGGCGGGAACCGAGGATTCCGTCAACATCACCGGCTGGGAGGTGAACACCAACGAGCCGACGGGACTTGCGGTGTTCTGGATTCCGGTAAGCGAGGAAGCGATGCGGGCCGATGTCATCAACACTTTGGGCGTGACCCAGTGCCGCCCCGACTCGTCGCCGTCATGACGGATCGGCGGCCGCCTGCGCCAAAGCGCCACGCACGGTTTTCGGCCGCTCCGGCGGAGTGAAATCGCGCCGTTCGACCTGGACGCCGGTAAAAAGGAGAACTTCCGACTTGAGCATCCGCGCGGATGGTTGCCGCGCCGAAACCCGGTCCGCTGGAAATTCGATCACCGCACTCATGGAGCCGTCCCTTGTTCGAAATAGAGTCGCGATTAATGAGGTTTTGAGTTAATAAACCGATAAGCGGAATCACTCGCGCGCCACTTTGAGTCCGGCAGTGCCTTTGCGGTCTTCGACTTCCACCACCCAGATATCGGCATCGAATGTCAACCGCCGCGCGATGATCCTGTCGATGTCGCTTTGCTCCGCAGGATACGGAATTTCCTCGATGAAGCGGCGTTCGCCCTCGTCATCATAGGCGGGGCCGGGTGCCGGCCCGAAGAAATGCTGCGTCCCGTCCAGATGATTGACAATGACATGGACCGCACCCGCTTCGGCGGCGCCCTTGTTCAGCACCGCGCCGTACATGCCTTCGACCTGGCAGCGGCGGAGGAACGCATGCACCCAGATTTCCGATTTGAGCCTGGGCGTCGCCGTCATTGTCCGGCGGTAATCTCCGACTGTCCGCTCATCTTGGCAAGCTCGGCCAATAGCTCGCCGGAAATTTCGCCGGTCTCGGCCAGGCCCCGGTCGCGCTCGAACTGGATAATGGCGCTCCGCGTCGTTTCGGTCATCTCGCCGTTGATCTCGCCCGGCAGATAGGCAAGCTCCGCCAGTCCGGTCTGGACGCGGCGGATTTTGGCGCGAACCTCGGCTCCGGCATCGGCAGCGGCCGAGCCGGTAAACAACGAGGCTTC
>JANNUI010000483.1:0-3817 GCA_031395125.1 Chitinophagaceae bacterium
TTGTACCGGGTCTCTATCTCATCGGCCAGTTGCTGCAGGCGTTCAGCTCTCCGGCCATTGATGATCAGGTCATAACCATGAGCAGCAAATTGGTAAGCACAGGCTTTGCCAAATCCTGCCGTGGCACCGGTGATGAAAACGATTTTTGCCATTTGAAAATGTTGGCCGCTAAGGTAAAAGATATTTTCACGCAAAGGCGCTAAGGCGCAACTTGTAAGTATATTTAATTCAAAATAGAATTTATGAGTGAAAATGAAATCGCCAAAATAATTGTAAATACTGCCTTTCGGATTCACAAAGAACTTGGCCCGGGTCTTTTTGAATCTGTTTACGAGACTGTGATGGATCATGAGTTCAGGAATGAGTATGGGCTAATTGTTCTGCGTCAACCAACCATCCCTGTCATATGGAGAGATTTGAAAATGGACCTGGGTTTCAGGCCGGATATGATCGTTGAAAATAAAGTAATTGTTGAACTGAAATCTGTAGAAACGGTAGCTCCGGTGCATTATAAGCAATTGTTAACCTACTTACGGCTGACAGGAATGAAACTGGGTCTTCTGATAAACTTTAATGAGGAACTTATCAAGAACGGGATAAAAAGAGTAGTAAACGGACTGTAGCTGTTATACTTGCGCCTTAGCGCCTTTGCGTGCAACGCATTACCTGATGAGCGTGACCGTTCCTTTCAGGAAAAGCGGCCTGCCGAGGTAATCTTCGGCGCTGAGCATCCACACAAAAACACCGCTGGCCTGCGGTTTTCCATTATGGATGCCGTTCCAGCCATGTTTATTGTGAATAGTGTAGAAAACCCTTTCGCCCCAACGGTTATAAACGGAGAAATAGATGATGCGGCGGATACCGACGGCGATGGGGCGGATCACATCGTTGAGCCCGTCGTTATTCGGGGTAAATGCTGTAGGAACAAAAACATAAGGATTGGTCTGATAAATATATACCGTAACATAGGCTGAATCGGCACAACCTACCGCATCGCTGACGATCAGTTTATACTCCACAGAATCTATTCCGGATCCATATACACCAATCGGGTTATAGATACCGGTATTGCTCAGACCTGTTGCAGGACTCCACAGGTATCCCACACCGCCACTGCCATTGAATAAAAGCGGCTGGCCCACCACCACCGTAGTATCCTCTCCGGCGTAAGCCTTTATTTTGGGTTGCACCAGCACAACCACGGTATCACGGCTTGGTTTTGGGCAGCCCAGTGTATCATATACTGTCAGGATATATTGTGTTGTCCTTGGCGGGGTAACAACGGGATTGAGAATATTCGGATTATCCAGGTAGCTCACCGGCGACCAGTTGAACGAACTGCCCACAATGTTTCCATTCAGCCGCCCCGAAGTATTGTAACAGAGCACCGGGCCAATACCCGCATCGGAGCCGGGATAAGGGATGGCAGTCACATTCACAAAATCGGTGGCAGAACAACTGCCGATTGATGCAACGACGGTATATCTCGTAAAAGCATTATTGCTGGTCGCAACCGGGTTAATGATATTCGGGTTATTGAAACTGGAAGCCGGGGCAGCTGTCCAGGTATAACTTAATCCGTCAGAGAAGGCATTTAACTGTACCGGGTCACCTAGACAAATGGTGGTATCAGGACGGGCCTGCAGGGTGACCGAATTCACCACCCTTACCCGCAACGAATCCCGGTTCACACAGCCGTTATCGTCCAGGTCCACATAGTACCAGGTAGTAACAGTTGGGGCAACAGTAGGGTTGGGACTGTTGGGATTGGTAATGACGCTGGCAGGCACCGATGACCAGCTAAAGGAGCCGGTGCCGGTGGAATTGAGTTGCAGCACATCATTGCGGCAGATCAGTGTATCGGCGAAAGCCACCGTAAGTGCCGGTTTATCCAGTACATCAACCGGCACATTGGCCGTGTCCACGCAGCCTTTGCTGTTGGTCACTATCAGCCGCACATCTTTCAGCCCCGCCGCCGGGTAGGTCCATTGCGGGTTTCGTATCCTTGAAGTATCAGCCAGTGTGCTAAGGTCGCCAAAATCCCAGCGCCAGCTGTTTACAAAACCATAACGGGTATTGGTGGTATCAAAAAACCGGAAAGGATTCTGATAACAACTGCCGGTGAAAATAAAACCGGGAAAGAAGCCGGGATAAACACCTACCTGCATGGTTGTACTGTCAGCACAAATTCCGCCAGACAATGAAACTCTCAGTTTTACAATATAAATCCCGGTATCTGTATATGTATGGGATGGTGTAGGTAAAATGGACGTATCCAAAGGGCCGCTTGCAGGGTCTCCGAATATCCATAAATATTCAGCACCCGCCGGGTTTGGAACATTATTTGAAAAATTTACAGTGAATCCATCGCAGGTAACTAATTGCGGGTCTAACTCTGCGTTCAGAGGGTCACAATCATTAACCTGTATATGCAATTCCTTACGGGTGTTACTGATCAAAACACCGTTTCTGTATTCATTGATACAAACACAGATAACATATTGTCCCAGCATATTGGGAGCGGTTCCGCTTATTAATCCAGTAATAGGATTAATTGTAACGCCGGCACCCATGGGTTGTGTTCCCGTATACGGGAATTGATAAGGGACTGGGAAATATGGGGGTGGGGCTGCTGTTCCCGGCGCCGGGTTGGTCTGATCTGCTCCAAGATATGCTTCGCAGAACGAATAAGAAAGTGAATCACCGTCAAGATCAAATGCCTGGAAAGACAACTGGAAATAATTATCGTTACAAACAACGGCGGTATCATTAATGAGAAATGTGGGGCTGCTGTTGGTTTCTGCACCAGGCAGAACAGCTGTCCCGGGAATTTTTATTGTAAAAGTGTTTCCAACCTGTCCGCTGCTTACCAGGTTGTTGATACCGGCAATCCTGCAGCATCTTTGGTAAGAGACAATGTATCCTTCCGGGGTTGAAGGAAGGTCAATTGATGGCAGATTATAAATGACAATCTCGTAATAACAGCCTCTTTCATCGCCGGTTATACAAGGCTCGTCATATATTTTAAAAAGCTGGTATTGATTGGTGATAGGAACGCTGACGTCCTGAATGAACTGATTATTTCCGGCATTGAAAATGGAAAAATTAATTGGATTATTAAGCTGACCCGGTGAAGGATTGCAAAGCATGTATACGGTGAGAGTGATCTGGTACCTGAGATTAGTACCACTGCCGGGTCCTAAATAACGGTATGTAAAAAATCCTCCCTTGATATGGGCTGCATCAACTGAAGCGGACAGCACAAAGAAAGCAAGTATGACGAGTAAAAATCGTTTCATTGATAGGATTATCAGCTACTGAGTTTCATATTTCCAGCAAAAATTTATCCAAAATCCGGTTAGTGGCTTCCGGTTCCTCCATCATTCCCATATGGCCTGATTTCCGGAGAATGTGAATGTACGATTTTTCAGGAAGATGGCACTGCTCCAGCATGTCGGCCAGCGGCACTGCGTTATCGTATTTTCCCATGATAAAGAGTACAGGCACAGCGCTTTTTCGTAACATTTCCGTCCGGACGGGCCGCTGTATCATTGCCTTGTAGTATGAAACGAGGGCTTCCGGCAAAAAGTTGTGCTGCTGCCGGATGAATTCCCCGATGCTTTCGGGCATTTCTTCTTTGGATTGAGAGGAGAACAGGTTGGGGATGGCTGTTTGTAAAAACTCAAAAGCACCATGTTCATTGATAAATTCAATTCCCTTGCGCCGGATTGCTTTCTTTTCTTCCGTGTCAGCATAAGCAGTAGAGTGAAAGAGTCCGAAGGCCGAAAGATATTCCGGATATTTTTCAGCAAAAGCG
>JANNUI010000492.1:0-3220 GCA_031395125.1 Chitinophagaceae bacterium
CTGCTGTGCAAAAAGAATACAGTCTCCGCTGCTCCTACACGCCCTTATACAAGGTTTCGCTGCTGCATATCTGTGCCGAATTTAATCATGTGAACTGCGCAAAATTGCTGGTAAAGCATGGGGCTGATATCAACGCAAAAGCCGGAACAGATGAACATGGTTTTGGCGGACAAACCCCTGTTTTCCATACAGTCAACCAAAACTCCAACCAATCGGCTGACATGCTGCATTATCTTCTGGAACAAAAGGCTGACCTGCGCATAACTGTTCCCGGTCTTATCTGGGGCAAAGGCTATGAATGGGAAACATTAATTCCGTCCATTAACTCAATCAGCTATGCCATGATGGGCCTGCTGCCGCAGATGCACCGGGACGAGAAAACGATCACAGCAACTGTTTCTCTTTTAATGAAACAGGCTTATGGCATTGATTACCTCCCGACGAATATCCCCAATGCTTATTTATCGAAATAGAACCCGGGGATTGTGTCAAGCAGTTCCATCCTCCCTTCTTTTTTCTCCCAGGCGTAACAGTGACTACCGTTGGTGATGACAAGGTATTGCACCGGTACACTGATATGGTACCGCAGCAGTTGCTCGAATACTTTTTCATCCAATGGCACTTCCATGGCCTTGCATTCCACCATCATCCAGGGCTGGTGGTTATTATCATAAACAAGAATGTCAAACCGTTTCTTTAGTTCGCCCAGTGCTATTTCTTTTTCCACCGCAATCAATGCGGAAGGGTATTTTTTTTCTCCGGTAAGATACCGTATGAAATTCTGCCGCACCCATTCCTCCGGCGTCAGTACCACCCATTTTTTACGGAGTGTATCAAAAATAACTTCCCGGTCATTTTCCTTTTTAATGCGGAAATCCGGCTCCGGATAGTGGATGGTCACCATGCTTCAAAAGTAATTAAATAAGCTAGTAGCAAGTAGGAAGTAGCTAGTAGGGTCGTGCTATAGGAAATGTTCCTTCCTACTCGCTACTCCCTATTTGCTTCTCCCTACTCGCTTCTTTTACATTAAATTTGCCTCTATGAAGACCAAAGAAGAAATAGTACAGAACTGGCTGCCCCGCTACACTGGTGCGCCGCTGGAGAGTTTTGGCGAGTACATCCTGCTGACCAACTTCAGCAATTATGTAAAAATGTTTGCCGAATGGAATAACACTACGATCATTGGTGAAGGGAAACCCATGCAATGCGCCACGGCCGACAACATCAGCATCATCAACTTCGGTATGGGAAGCCCGACGGCGGCAACAGTGATGGACCTGCTGTCTGCCATCCAGCCCAAAGCGGTTTTGTTTCTCGGCAAATGCGGCGGGTTGAAGAAAAGAAACAAGATCGGCGACCTGATCTTACCCATCGCTGCTATCCGCGGCGAGGGTACCTCTAACGACTATTTCCCCGCCGAAGTACCGGCACTGCCGGCCTTTGCTTTGCAGAAAGCCGTTTCTACTGCTATCCGTGATTTTGGTGTGGACTACTGGACGGGCACTGTGTACACCACCAACCGCCGGGTATGGGAACATGACGAACCTTTCAAAGAATACCTGCAGAAGATAAGGGCCTATGCCATTGATATGGAAACCGCCACCATTTTCACTGTGGGTTTCTTCAATAAGATCCCCACCGGGGCATTGCTGCTTGTAAGCGATCAGCCGATGATACCGGAAGGCGTGAAAACTGAGGAGAGTGACAAGGTAGTGACCGCCCAGTATGTGGAGAACCACCTGAAGATCGGTGTTGATTCCCTTAAACAGCTGATGAACGACGGCATGACGGTGCGGCATTTGAAATTCTGAACTTCCATTTCAGTACCATTCTATCAAAATGAATGAACCTTATGGCAGGAACATTTTCACAGCTATATATTCAATATGTCTTTGCCGTAAAAGGGAGAGAAAACCTCATTCGTCCTGCTTTTGAAACGGAAGTTTACAAATATATAGCCGGAATCATAAAAGGAAAGGAACAAAAACCGCTGGCAGTCAATGGCATGCCCGATCATATCCATGTACTCGTGGGCCTGAGACCAGCTATGAGAATAGCTGATCTTGTCAGGGATATTAAAAACAATTCCAGCAATTTTATTAATGAAAAAGGCTGGCTAAGGCAAAAGTTTTCATGGCAGGAAGGCTATGGTGTTTTTTCTTATTCCGAATCCAATTTTGGAAAGGTGATTGATTATATAAATGATCAGAAAAGGCATCATGCAGGGAGAACCTTTCGGCAGGAATATATGCTGTTGCTGAAAAAATTCAATATCTCGTTTGAAGAAAAATATTTGTTTGAATTTTATCATTGAATGTTGTATCACCCCTTCGGGGTTAATGTCGCGGGGGATGTTTTTTCTATAGCAATACCAACCCTTCGGGTTTGTGGTATGCGGGAAACACCTGTATAAAAAATTCGAAAAGATGGATAAAATACAGATGGGTCTTTTTTAGATCAGTTAATGTTCCATGATTCTAATCCCGAAGGGATATAATTAATATAGACAGACAATCAAAAAAAGACCCCAAACCCCGAAGGGGTGACATTTGGCAATAAAAATGAAGCCGCTTTTACAAATACAAAACCTTTCGGTTGATTTTACAACTGAACAGGGTGTCACCCATGCTTTGCAGAAAATTTCACTGACGGTGAACCGCAATGAGGTAGTGGCGCTGGTGGGAGAATCAGGTTCCGGAAAGTCCGTCACTTCGCTTTCTATCCTTCAATTGCTTCCTTCCCCACCGGCAAAATATACAGCAGGTGAAATATTATTTTCTGAAAACGGTATTGACAGCACCGACCTGCTTCAGCGAAACCGTTATGAAATGCAGGACATCCGCGGCAACAGGATCGCCATGATATTCCAGGAACCCATGACATCGCTGAATCCCGTACTGACCTGCGGCGACCAGGTAATGGAAGCCATCCTGCTGCACAAAAGCGTATCAAAGGAAGAAGCAAAGAAAAGAACAATCCAATGGTTTGAAAAAGTAAAGCTGCCTGATCCGGCGGCTGTATTCAGCCGTTACCCGCACCAGCTCAGCGGCGGACAAAAACAACGGGTAATGATCGCCATAGCGATGTGCTGTGAACCTTCCCTGCTTATATGCGATGAACCCACCACTGCTTTGGATGTGACCGTGCAAAAAACCATCCTCGAGCTGATAAAAGAACTGCAGCAGCAATCGGGCATGGGTGTCATCTTCATCACACATGA
>JANNUI010000516.1:0-6004 GCA_031395125.1 Chitinophagaceae bacterium
GGCAAAGAACTCTGAAGTGGTAATAATGGTATTGGGTGAACATGGTTTTCAAAGTGGTGAAGGTCGAAGCAGAACTAAATTGGATTTACCTGGTGTTCAGCAACAGCTGATGGAAGAAATTTACAAAGTGAATAAAAATATTATTCTTGTATTAATGAATGGCCGGCCATTAACTATTACCTGGGCCGATAAAAATATTCCTGCTATTTTAGAAGCATGGCAACCGGGTTCACAAAGTGGTCATGCAATTGCAGAAGTGCTTTTTGGAGATTATAATCCGGGCGGAAAATTACCAATGACTTTTCCCAGAAGTGTTGGCCAAATCCCAATTTACTATAATCATTACAATACCGGAAGACCCGGGCCAAAGAAAGAGGTATTTTGGTCCCACTATGCTGATGAAAGTAACCAACCCTTGTATCCTTTTGGTTATGGCCTTAGTTACACACAATTTGAATATTCAAATCTGCTACTGGATGAGAGTCATCCGGATCAGGTAAGAATCCGGGTTACCGTAAAAAATACCGGAAAAATTGCCGGCGAAGAAGTAACTCAGTTATATATTACTGATAAAGTAGCGAGTAATGTACGTCCTGTAAAAGAACTAAAAGCGTTTAAAAAATTTAAACTGAACCCCAATGAATCAATCGTTGTTGAATTCAGTTTAACTGATGCCGAACTGGGATTTTATACCAATACCGGCGAATTTGTTGTTGAACCCGGCGAATTTGAAGTAATGGTTGGTACCAATTCTCAAACGGGTCTAAAAGGAAATTTTATCCTCCAATAATCCTTTGTTCCTGTATGCTTATGCTACGGTTAACATGAACTACAATGGTACAAACGAGACAGGGTAAGTGCAATCACAGAAATTGAATCTTATTTTATCTTAAGAACGGGTTTTAATTTGTAATCGCCGGGTCCGGTTTGATGTATAGAAAGTGCTGCATCAAAATCTATCAGCAATGAATCCAGCGGGCCGTTCAGTTGTTTGTTTATTTTAAGTTTTAATCCCGATTCTGAACCGCTCGGTATCGTCAACGGATAAACCACCCCGTTTACTTTGATACTGTTATTGGCGCCCAGCACCAGGCGGATCTCCTGTACAGAATTGGAAGGAATAATACCACTGGCAATTAATGTGTCCACCCCGTTCTGTAAACCAAGCAGGTTGTAAACACCTGCCACGGTATTCAGGTCCACCCAGCCGGTAGAATCCTTGCGATAATTTACCCTCACCTGCAGCAGGTCCACATTCACTTCTTCGGCATTCACCGGGTTGTCTGTCAGCCTGATCTTTAAAGTAGTATTGCCGTCAGAGTCGTCTTTTGAACAGGCAATCAGCACAATAGCTATGGCGGAAGCCATGGCAAATAAGGGCAATAATATCTTTCTCATACTGTTTGATTTTACAATACGGAATGTGATAAAATCATGCCAAAGAAGCCGGAAAATGGCCCCGGGCAGACTGAGTTTTCCACAAAAAACAGATTATTTCTGGCGGATGATGAAGACAGCGGGAATGGGTCTTTGCCCGCCTGCATCAGATACTTTGATGGTCTCTTTGCCATTAACGAGCATACAACTACTGCCGCCTCCATCCAGGTTCAGCGCCTCCCAGCAACCGAGGTCTTTGAATATCCGGGCTTCCTGTGTCAATGTTGCTCCTTCTGCCTTACCGGGGTTTCGGCCTTCAACAACTAATATGATAAGCTTATTATCTTTTGTGTAGCCCATGGCAGTACGGGGATGTTTGTCATCAATTGCCTTTCCGGCAAATTTCAATTCTTCGTTGTTGGTGATCTTTATTTCTCCGTTTTGCAATAACACCGGGCCACCTCCAACAGCGGTTCGCACTTTCCATTTTGATAATGTCTGTGAAGTCCCGTTATGAGTAACAATTGCTGTGGCAAGATTAGCATCAGCCAAAGTAAACCGCATAGCTGAATCTTTTACCGGAGAAATTGGCAATTGGTCCGCATATGCAAATCGATAAATTGAATCGGTAAACAGCCATGCTACATCCGCCTTCCTACTCTTTGAAATACCTATAGCACTTCCAAATGGATGCCGGTAAGTAAATGTATCCTTCCCCCTCCCGTTGATGGTATGAATATTATACCCAACCAGCTTCCCGTCCTTGATCACCACATTCAGGTTCTGATTGGTTGCAAATGAAAAGAATGTCGTATTGACTATCACTAAGGGTTTATCATTCTTCTCATAAAATTTTGAAAGGGTTAACCTTCGCTTGTAAGTAGTATCAACAGTGAAATCTAATTTCTTATCCTTCAGGTCCGCTTCGATATAATAAGCAACGTTGGGCTTGCCATCCAACGAGTCAGTTGTTTTATACACATGAACAGAAGCAGGCAGCGGCTGAAACAGCGAATCCACATTCTGCCATTTCAATTGAGCTGAAACATTAAAGCAAAAGAGTAGGAGAAAACTTTGTATAAAGAGGAATTTTCGCATGACTCCCGACTAACGACTCCCTCCTTCGCCAAGGCTTCGGAGGGCAAGCCCGGCTCCGGACTCCCGACTCCGGACTCCCGACTTACTACTCTCCCATTCTCTCCTGCCCAACCCCGCAAACACATGCCGTTCACTATGATAAGATGAACGGACTAGCGGGCCGCTTTCTACATAATCCAGGCCAAGATTGTAGCCGATCTCCCGGTATTCTGCAAATTCATCGGGATGAACAAAACGGTGAACGGGTAAATGTTTTTTAGTAGGCTGCAGGTATTGCCCGATGGTGATCACATCACAACCATTGTCCCGCAGGTTGGTCATGGTTTGAACTACTTCTTCTTTTATTTCACCGAGGCCGAGCATGATGCCGCTTTTTGTGCGCATACCCCCTTCTTTCAATATGCGTATCACTTCCATGCTGCGCCAGTATTTGGCCTGTATGCGCACCTGTCTTGTCAGCCTTTCCACAGTTTCAATATTATGGCTCACCACTTCCGGCGCCGCATCAATAATGCGCTGGATATTTTCTTTCTCGCCTTTGAAATCCGGTATCAGTGTTTCCAGGGTGGTTTCCGGATTCAGCGCTTTTACCGCTTTGATGGTATTGTTCCAGATAATGGAGCCCCCGTCTTTTATCTCATCCCTGTCAACGGAAGTGATAACGGCATGCTTCACCTTCATCAGGTGAATGGCTTCGGCCACCCGTTGCGGTTCGTCCCAGTCCAGCGGCTCAGGCCGGCCGGTGGCCACCGCACAAAAGCCACAGCTTCTTGTGCAGGTATTGCCCAGTATCATAAAGGTAGCCGTACCGGCGCCCCAGCATTCGCCCATATTGGGGCAGTTGCCGCTTTCGCAGATCGTATGGAGTTTGTAATTGTCGACCAGGCTGCGTAAACGCCTGTATTCTTCCCCGATGGGTAGCTTTACCCTGAGCCAGTCCGGTTTCTTAACCTGTCTGTCCGGCAGGCAGGCCCTCGTATTATCAACTGCCGCAGTAACAACGGGGAGTTCGTTCATCCGGCAAATTTACGGCCATTATTTTCGCCGCCCAAACAGCACCGAAATATAACCCTGGAAGAAGAATTGACGGTCTTTCTGCGCTGCCATAATGGGAATTTTGTTTGCATAGAACTCAGCGCTTATTCCCACCTCAATACCGGACACCACTTCGTTAAACCGGCCGTAGTCAAACCGTAAAGCAGCCTTAGCAAAACCACCCGGTTTTATTTTAATTTCATTCCAGCCCTTGCCAAACCCGGCGCCACCGATGATCTGCTGGCTCAGGAATAAAGCGCTGTCGGCCGGAGTAAATTTAATGATGCGGGTCTCCGTAGCGTTGGGGTCATCCACTTCAATATAATAAGGACGCAGCAGACCGATGGCAAGGCCTCCATTGTAAACAACAGATACGGCTACACCATTCTTATTTCCTTTTTGCCCGAGGATATACTGTTGGCCAAAACCCAGGGTAAGCTGGTAGAAATAATTGACCTTGGCATAGATGAACGGGTTGCCAAAGATGAATCCGGCGTTGGGCTGCTTGTCTTCTTTCTGGTGCTTGATCTCGGTGAAGTCAACCCGGTAGATATTGGTCTTCCGGTTGGTCTTCATCCGGCCCAGTTCATAAAATGCGCCATAGCCATTGGTGCGAAACTGCAGGCCAAACAGGTTTTGCTTGCGGTAGACCAGCACTCCCTCCTCCGCCTGTTTCATCAGGTCGTTTATTTTCTGGCGACGATCTTCCTTTTTATCCTCTTTTGGTGATTTTTTTTTGCCGGTGGAATCCTGGGCAGATGAAACCAGTGAAGCGGCAAGCAACAGCAGTGTTATAGGTAGTTTCTTCACAGAAAAGCTTTTAGGCTAAGAGTTAATCCCGATCCTTCGGCTATTGCTCAGGACTATCGGGAGAGGCAAAAGAGATAAAGAGAGACCCAACTAAATATTCCAAGAGTCTTCCGGGCAGAAAAAAGCTGATCAGCCCAACACTCCTTTTCTCCTTTACTCTTTTATCCTCTTAGTTTAATAAACGTAAATTTAGGGCAAAATATTGATAATGACTTCCACTGTAGTGTATAACGGGGCGTTAAGAACCACCTGCACCCACCTGAAAAGTGGTTCTTCCTTTGAAACCGATGCCCCTACGGATAACCATGGTAAGGGTGAACGGTTCTCCCCCACCGACCTGATGGCCACCAGCCTGGCCACCTGTATGATCACGGTGATGGGTATCAAGGCCCGGAGCATAGGTTTTGACCTCGACGGGGTAAAGATCGAAGTGCTGAAGATCATGAAAGCCGATCCCCGCCGGGTGGGGGGTATTGAACTGACCTTTCATATACCTGATGCATTAAAAGATATAGATGAAAAAACAAAAGCCATCATGCGGAATACCGGCAATACCTGCCCGGTACAATTCAGTATTCATCCTGATATTGAGGTGAAGCTGGACTGGGGTGTGTGGAGTTGAATGATTAAAGATTTTTAATAAACTAAATTAATCGTATATGAAAAACATACTCTTGTTTTTTGTAATCCTCTTATGTATTAGCCTTGCACAGGCACAGGTTAATCCTCCAAGTGTTAAAATTGGCAACCAGACCTGGATGCAAAAAAACTTAGACGTAATAATGTTCAGGAATGGCGATCTGATACCCAAAATTACTGATCCGGTAGAATGGTCTACTACAAAAACAGGGGCCTATTGTTATTATAACAATGACTCAGCCCAGTATGCAGCCACTTATGGTAAGTTGTACAATTGGTATGCTGTAAATGACCCGAGAGGCCTGGCACCTGCGGGCTGGCATATACCTTCAGATCTGGAATGGGATACATTGATAAATAGTTTAGGTGGCTATAAAGTGGCGGGAGCTAAGATCATAGAAAAGGGTACAATACATTGGCCATCTACCAATACTGAATCCACTAATAGTACTGCTTTCACAGCCCTTCCCGGAGGCTTTCGTAGCAAATCTGGTGGACTATTCGTATTTATTGGAGGCATGGGCTGCTGGTGGAGTTCTTCTGAGAATAGTACTATTGAAGCATGGGGCCGAAGAATGATGGCCATCGGCGATGGTGTTATTTCCAGGAGCAGTGCCCATAAGAATGACGGTCTAACACTGCGTTGCATCAAAGATTGACAAGTTGATTACTTCTTCCCAGATGAGTCTCCTCCGGCAGTTTCTTCAAACTATAACTAAATCAGCGGAGGTCCAAAGGACTCCTTCGGAGGGCTCATCGTAACCAGTGCCCCGCAACCGAAGAGTCCCTCTTCCGGCTATTCTTTTATTAGAAACATCATCCTGGAGGAGACTCTTCGGAGAAAAGCATGGGTGCTGAGCTATCGGAGTGTTTGTCATGCCGAGGCTTGAGCTTGTTCCGACGAAGGAGGGAAGGCATCTTAAAACGCCAAACAACATAAAAGCAGCAAAATGTAAGACTCCTCGTTCCCCGGAGTGACAAGACTCTGAAATTTTGAAGTTGCTCTATGACACTAAGTAGTCTTTAAAATCGCATTCCCCACACC
>JANNUI010000554.1:0-2280 GCA_031395125.1 Chitinophagaceae bacterium
ATTTTAAAAACGGGGCTGGATTTCTATCCGGGCCCCATTTTTTTTGGCCCAAACCCCCGACCTCACCCCCAATAGCTTCTTCCATATAAAAAACAGTGTTCCCAATTTCCCCCTCTCCCCTTGGAGAGGGGGAAATTGTCATCGACGAAAATTAATTAAGCAATGTTACAGGGGGTGAGGTCGAAAAATGCTTCACCAATATCCTTGCTTTTGTTATTCCGATAAGTTTCCCGATCTCGATCTCCCCTTTACCTTCTCTTATCACTTCCCGTATATTTTTCACCGATCTGAACTCTTTTAACAGGAGGTCAGCCGTGGCTTTTCCGATCCCTTTTATTTCTTCCAGTTCATTTTTGAATGTGCCTTTGCTTCTTTTCTGGCGGTGGAAAGCGATGCCAAAGCGGTGTACCTCGTCCCGTATACGCCGGATCAACTTTAAACTGTTGCTGTTATAAGGCAGCTTCAATGATTCCCTGTCGCCGCTGAAAAAAAGCTCTTCTTCGTTTTTGGCAAGGCCCACCAGGGTGCTTTGCCCGGTTAGCCCCAGCTCTTCCATTGCTTCTAAAGCGGCGCCTAACTGCCCTTTGCCCCCATCAATGATCACCAGCTGGGGAAAGGGCTGGTCCTCTTCTCTCAGCCTTTTATATCGCCGAAAAACGGCTTCCTTAATGGTCGCAAAATCATTGATGCCTTCAACCGTTTTCACATTGAAATGCCGGTAGTCCTTCTTGCTGGGCTCACCATTTTTAAAACATACCATGGCAGAAACCGGGTAGCTGCCCTGGAATTTAGAGTTATCAAAACATTCAATATGGACCGGCAGTTCCTGCAGTTGGAGGTCTTCCTGCAGCTGCAGCAGCAGTTTCCACTTATCGCTTTTGATGTTCAGTTGCAGCCGGTCTTTATTTTTCAGCTCCCCGATGAAATAGCTTACATTTTTTTGTGAAAGGTCAAGCAGTTTCTTCCGGTCGCCTCCTTTAGGAACGGTAATACTTACATCCTGTTGCGGGTAATCAATAGCAAAAGGAACGACGATCTCCGCCGCATCGCTGTTGAAGGTGGACCGCATCTGTGCCACAGAAAAAAGCAGAATTTCTTCCGGGGTTTCGTCCAGGTGGGTCTCTGCCTTGTTTGTATGTGTCTGAATGATGGCGCCGTTCCTGACCATCAGGTAATTGATATAGGCTGTATCCTTTTCCTTTTGCAGGGCAAATACATCAAGGTTTCCTGCTTTTGAATTGGCTACCACGGACCTTGACTGGTAATTTTCCAGGTAATCGATCTTCTTTTTTACCCCTTCCGCTTTTTCAAAGGCAAGGGCCTGTACATGTCCCTTTATCTCAGCTTTGAAGTGGCGGATAACAGGGGACAGGTTTCCCCGTAACAGGTTTTTTAACTGTGTCAGGCCCTCATGATAGTTTTCCGCTGTCTGCAAACCCTCGCAGGGGCCTTTGCAATTGCCCAGGTGATATTCCAGGCATACTTTGAACTTCTTTTTTTTTATGTTGCTATCTGAGAGATGAAGTGTGCAGGTCCTCAGCTGGATCGTTTGCCGGATGAACTGCAGCAGTTCCCTCACTTTTTTTACAGAAGTGTAAGGCCCGAGGTATTCGGAGCCGTCAGGGATCTTTTTCCTTGTCAGGAACACCCTGGGAAATGCTTCGTTTTTTATAACAATGAAGGGATAGCTCTTATCATCCTTCAGGTTGATATTGAACCGGGGCTGATACTGCTTGATGAGTGAGTTCTCCAGCAGGAATGCATCCTGCTCAGAATTCACAATGGTGAATTCAATACGGGCAATGCGTTGTACCAGCTCATGGGTTTTATAGTTGCTGAATGTTTTGCTGAAATAAGAGCTTACCCTTTTACGGAGTTGTTTGGCCTTGCCCACATAGAGCAACTCATTGCGGGCATCATAATATTTATAAATGCCCGGCTGCGGGGGGATGGTGCCTGCAATATGTTGAAACTGCTTCCATCAAAGGCCGTGTAGGGCACGTTGGTGCCGCGGTTGCTGCCTTCGAGCCACGTGGCAGAGACTCGGTACTCGCCGGCGGGCAGACTTGAAAACGTCCACTGCGCATAGCCACCGCTCGCACCAAACTCAAACTGATGACCACCGGAGTAACCACCGCCGGTCGTACTCCAATAACCAGAGGAGACGGTCGAGTATCCCGTGCCGCTCGAGTTGTCGATGAGCTTGACGGCATCAACAACGCCGGAGATGGCGATGTCAAAGCCGTTCTCGTCCGGATCGTTGCTCGCAAGTGACAGCAG
>JANNUI010000575.1:0-2468 GCA_031395125.1 Chitinophagaceae bacterium
GTTAAATCTTCTGTCAACTGTCGACGTCAACTGTCGACTACTTTTTCGAACGTACAAGTGAGTGACACAACAATTGATCCCATGAAATACTGCAGTTGGAAACATAAAAACATTAATCATTAAATTTTTTCACCTTCGTAAACCAAAAATCACGGTAGCTAAGTGTGATACCTGCCTGCACATAATTTTCTTTAATGAAGATGCCCCCGTTGCTCCAAGCTGAACAGGCACACCAAAAAAGAATGAGTCCTGTGAGCATGATCTTTGGTGGAGGAAACATGGATTTCATACACTTATTTTTTGAAATATTATGCTAAATCTGTTACCGGGACAATACCCTCCGGCGGGTACTTTCTTCTTCCGGAAAGAGATTACCTTTAGACACTAAATATCCGCTAAAAGTGTCATTAAAACAGGGATACATTTTTTTTGTTACTGTGATCTTTTTCCAGGCGGCATTGGCCCAACAAGGTGACCGGGGCGCTATCACCAAAAAAGACACAGCCGGGCAAACGGGTAACACCTATGCCATCATCATCGGCATCAGTGATTATAAAGCAGTGCCAGACCTGCAGTTTGCCCACAAGGACGCCCAATCATTTGAAGATTTCCTGGCCAGTGATGCCGGGGGCAGGGTACCCAGGACTAATATTGAAACTTTCCTGAATGAAAATGCTGTCCGCAATAACGTGGGAGATGCCATTTCCGTGATCGCCCGCAAGGCAAAAGCCGGTGACAGGGTCTGGTTCTTTTTTGCCGGGCACGGCGATATGGAAGATCTTACACAGATCGAGAATGGCCTGTTATTATTATATAACAGTCCCAACGGGAATTATTTCGGGATGAACGATGATGTACTGGAGATCCTCGATCTGAAACGATACCTCTCGCCGCTGGCGCAAAAAGGGGTGGAGATGATCTTTATCGTGGATGCCTGTCATGCCGGTAACCTGAACGGTGGCGTACAGGGAGTGCAGCAAACTGCATCCGCCCTTGCCTCATCATGGGGAAAAGAATACAAGATACTTTCCTGCCAGCCCAACCAACTTTCCCTGGAAGGTGCGGAATGGGCCGGGGGGAGGGGATTATTCTCGCTTCAGCTGGAAGAAGGAATCAAGGGTCTTGCCGATACCGACGGGGACGGAAAGATCACCATGTTTGAACTGCAAAGTTATATCCAGGCCAATGTGGCAAAATACAGCGAGTTTAAACAGATCCCGATGGTGACCGGAGATCTCAGTAAATCCTTTTTTAACGTGAACCCTTCAGTACTGGCTGCCTTGAAAAAGGAAAAAGCGCAGAATTATCCGATGATGGCCAAGGCCAACACAAAAGGCACGGAAGAAAAATATGTTGACTCACTTTCCCCGGAAGGCAAACGGCTCTGGCTTTCATTTAAGCAAAATCTTGATGGGAAAAAACTTATCTGGCCAAAAGATACCAATGCCCTCAGGGATTACAGGCGGTTTACCGGCATCTACCCGGATTTTCCACTGACATCGATCATGCGTCGCAACTTGGCCGCGGCTTTGAATAACCGGTTCGATTCGATCGTTTCACCGCTGCTCCGGGGACAAACAAGTTATTCCACCCGGGATGCGTGTTATTATGCTTCACTCGAACTGGACAGCTGTATAAAACTTTTGGGTGAGCAGCATTATATGTATGCCAACCTGAAAGCCCGCAAATTGTATATGGAAGCCATGTCGTATACCTGGGCCCTGGGCGAGAATGATTACAATATAAGCTGGCGGCCCACGGTAGAAACATCGGCGAAACTGCTCGAGGAATCTGCCCAGCTTGAACCAAATGCCTCTTATACACTGCTGGCGCTTGGCACTCATTACAATTATCTTTATGAATACGATAAGGCCAACAAAACTTTTGAGAAATACCTGGAACTGCGGCCCTACGACGTATTTGCCAAATATTCCCTGGGGCTCATGTATGCACAACTCCGGGAATATGATAAGGCGGAAAAGACATTCCTGGACATGCTCGCAAAATATCCTGCATTCGCCGTTGACCTGAAACTGCAGCTATTTGATCTTTATACGAAGAGCAACAGGAACAAACTGGCGATGGCCATAGCGGATGAACTGGTAGGCGCACCGGATACCCGGGCACATGGGTATTTCATAAAAGGCATCTATTATGCGATGGAGGACCTGCTCGACAGCGCCGTTCATTATTACAAGCTCTGCAAACAGCTCAATAGTGAGTATACCACCGTGTGCGACAATAATATCGGGCACAGTTATTTTGTCCATAACCAGACCGACTCCGCCAGGAAATATTTCCAAAAGGTGATCGACTTTGACAGCACCTACACCCACGCCCATTTTAACCTCGGGGTGATCGAGGCCGGGGAGGGGAAAACGCAGGCAGCCATGAGCCGTTTTTTCAAGGCGATCCTGAACGCACCCGGAAGCCTGGAAGGCTTTGTGACCAACATGCAGCTTTACCTG
>JANNUI010000581.1:0-2689 GCA_031395125.1 Chitinophagaceae bacterium
CGTACGCGCCGAGGCGAAAGTACCGATTTGCTTCGTCCCTCGCAATTGTTGGTTGGTTAATTGGGGGTTCCTTTGATTTTGAAGAATTCTTCAGTATCCGGGTTACCAATACCCAATTAACTATTGCGAGAAACGAAGCAAAACTAATTCACCAATCAGTCCGGAAGCAGTGCAGAGAGTGTTTAATAAAATTGTAATACAAATGAGAGTACCAATAGAGAACGGATCAGGTTTTACATGTACTACATAGCTTTAGGCGTAGTAGTATCAACCAGGTATCAGATTTTATTAAGCTCCCTGCTGCTTACCGGGACGGCGTTTATACTGTGTACTGCCAAGTCCGCTTTCAGGCCGGACGAAGCAGTATATCAGTTATGGGTTATCGTATTTCGAATTTGCCGGCGGCTGTTTCCTCATCACCGCAAAACACACGGTACACATAAGTACCTCTTGCCAGCCCGCTGATCTTCTTGTGGTCTTTTGCCTGCATTTTATAATTATGCAGCAAAGTGCCCTGAAGGTCAAACACAAAAAAATCAACTTCCTTCCCGTCATTGTCTTTTGCCACTACATGCATTTCCCGCTTCAGCACATCGGGATAGATCTTCACTGAGGGGTTGTTGAGTGACGAAAAAGATTTGTTCCTGGTTTTTTTAGCAGGCTTTTTTTCTTCATCATTGAACGTGTAAGAATGATGCGCTGGTTTTACCGGCGCTGCAAAGGCCTGGATCATCAGCAGACTGCCGGTTACAAGGGCCATTACGGGTTTTGTTCTTTTAAGGGTAGATTTCAGGTTCATAGTGGTTCGGATTTGGGTGTATATGGATTGTTTAGTAATAAACAGGACATTTTAGCTGCTGTTTGGCCCTTCCGTTGGGTGAATTGTTTCCGTTCACCCTCCAGCCCAGCCGCAGGATGCCGGAAAAGTAGGCATCATTCTCTGTCGGGTCGCCCCGCTGTTTGTTGATAAAACGGCGGCTGACAGCCGGGTTATAAAGGTTCTCCCGGTAGGACAGTTGCCTGGCCCAGGCAGCCTGCTCGGGGTTCAGGTACACATCAAAATAACGGGGATCAATATACTGAGTGCTTACATCATCTATGTAGTCGGTAAAAGTCTTCCGGTGCAGGATCTCAAAACCAATATAAAAATTTTCTTTCAGGTAATATTTAAAACCACCTCCCATAGGAATTTCAAGTTGCGTAAGCGGGTATTCACTTTTCTGAGGGTATTCTGCCATGCCCTGCCCCTCCAGTTTCAGCGGTTTTAATTCCACCCATTTTGTAGTACCGTTGGGAGCCAGGTATTCTCCCATGGGATTAAAATGGAACAAGCCCACGCCGATAATTGCATAAGGACGGAGCTTATGCTCAAGGCCATCATATTTTTCAAAGAAAACGGTTGGATAAATTTCAATGCCTGCGTAAGCTTCCCAAAGCTCTGATCTGAACTTGAGGTTGCGGTAGAGACGGTTCCGTTCGGGACCGCCTTTATTGGGTGCCTGCGCATCATCGCCTTCCAGGTAACCAAGGTTTCCCGCAATGCGGAAGCCCAGCCATTCAGCGGGATATAAATTAATGTAAATTCCCTTGGCAAGTTTGGTTAGAGGAAAATCAACATCTTTTACAAAGGTTTTGCCGTAGCCTTTAGCTCCTCCCAGGTCGCCAAGAAAGAAGGAAGGGCCGATGCCAAGGCCCAGCTCAATTTTCCCGTTGGCAAAACTGACTGATTGCGAACGGGAATGAATTGAAAAGATGGTAAAAAGGCAAACAAGTACGGACAGCCGTACTGTGGGTACACTTGTTCTCATTGGTATCAGATTTCCGGTTTTTCTTCTATTGGATTTCACGACTAAAGTAGAAAAAGAAAAACCTAAAGAGAAAGTTAATGGACCTGTTTTTTTTATTGCGGAGGGTCAGCAGGGTTTTCTACTTGGGGATTCTACGGGCCATTCGTAACTCTACGAACAGGATTTAATATAAATTGATTATCCTTATATATGAACCTGATATGTAGTATGAGTGTCCGCAGGTCCTTCGTGTCCCGATAGCTATCGGGACGTAGGGTACTTTGTGTTCCCTGTCTGCCGACAGGCAGGCGTTTTTAAGGAGCACAACGGACACAATGGCTACACAAAGTTCACAAAGAGTTGCATTGTTCATAGAAGCGGACAGTCATTTAATATAATATCATTTCGATATGGTCAATGCCGTCTTCAAGGTACACATCACTGGTTTGTTTAAATCCCAGCGATGAATAAAAAGACAGCAGGTACAACTGGGCACCAACGCGGATGGGTAATTTACCGAAGAGTTGGTAGGTAGCCTTTATGGACCGTTCCATCAGTTCCCTTCCTGCACCGGCGCCTCTTACAGCAGCAGCAGTGACCACCCGGCCGATAGTAGGTTCTTTATTAGCAATACCCGGCGGGATGATCCTTGTGTACGCCGTTAATTTTTCCTGCTGCTCCGGGAGGAGTCTCCCAGGGAGTCCTTGCGGACATCCGGACCATCCCATCAGGTGAAAAGAATGCTGATCTTTATTGTCCAAATCCGGGTAAACACAATTTTGTTCTACCGCAAACACTTCGTTGCGCAACTGAAGGATGGCATACAGTTCAAAAAGGGTCAGGTCCTCAAATTTTTTTAGTATCCAGTTCATGAAGTGTAACAGGCTTTTCTATGGTAAAAT
>JANNUI010000597.1:0-1572 GCA_031395125.1 Chitinophagaceae bacterium
GAAGTTTATTATTCATTGTAAAAACGTTCCATTTATAAATGTAGCTGACGCCCGTATCTATCCTGATAGCGGAAAAGTGACGCTCTTTAAAAATGCAGTTATGGATACACTTAGAAATGCTTCCATTACAGCTAACAATGTTACAAAATACCACAACATTCGTAATGTAAAAGCAAATATTTTTAGTCGCGGTGATTATTTAGGCAAAGGAGATTATTTATACCTCGATGAAAACGAAAAGAAATTCCTAATTCATTTTGGTGTAATCAATATGATAATATATCCAATACAGAAGCTCATTATGAAAGTACAGGACCAGAAATTTGGAAACAGACCGACGGGAAAATTACACATCTTGTTTGTACAGCTGGAACGGGTGGAACAATTGTTGGTGCTGCAAAATATTTGAAAGAACAAAATCCAAACATTCAGGTTTGGGCAATTGATGTATATGGATCTTTGCTTACAAAATATTTTCGCACCGGTGAAATTGATATGAAAGAAGTTCATCCTTATATCAGTGAAGGATTTGGTGAAGATTTTGTTCCGCTGAATTATGATATGAGTGTGATAGATTATTTTGAACAGGTAACAGATAAAGATGGCGCAGTAATGGCAAGAAAGCTGGCAAAAGAAGAAGGATTATTTTGCGGATACAGTGCTGGAAGTTGTATAGCCGGCTTGATGCAGTTAAAAAATAAATTAAAAAAAGAAGATCTGGTTGTTTGCATTTTTCATGATCATGGCAGCAGGTATGTGGGTAAAATATATAACGATCAATGGATGATTGAGCGGGGTTTTATCGAAGTAAAAACATTTAAAGACATCATAAGTGCCCGGGGACGAAAGAACCTGATTACAGTTTCTTTATCTCAAACTGTATCTGAAGCGGTTGAGTTGATGAAAAAATTTGATATCGAACATATTCCCGTTATGAATGCAGAAAATGAAATAGTGGGTGCAATAAGCGAAAGTGGATTGTTTCAAAAAATATTTAATAGCCCGGAAATAAAGAATGCAAAAGTTGAAACGGTGATAGAGCCCGTTTATCCTATGGTGGATTTTGAAACACCTGTGGAAAGATTAGGCACATTAATAAATAAAGAAAATGGTGCAGTAATTTCAAAAGATGATGGTGGCAACCTGCATATAATTACCAAATATGATGTAATACTTGCACTGGGGAAATAATTCCTTCTAAATTTTATACGTAATTCTACGAGCCGCTATGTAATTCCCGAAAGTTTTAGAATGGGTTGTATTGCTCTTGTGTTAAGAGATGGTCAAATCTATATTTGTACCAGAAATCAACACAATAAAAAAGTTTTGATTGCAATCCAAAGAAAAACCAAAGTCCTGTTAGTCCTTAGAAAAAATTAATACCTACGAAAACCGCTCTTTAAATTCGATTATCCAGAAAAACCAAATCTTAAAATCCAAGTCCAAAGAAAAACCAAACCAAAACCTGGTCCGATTGAAAATTCTAGAAAAATCCAAAATCCAAAAGGAAACCGTCCTTTCCTGAAACCGCCGTCCAATGATCCTTGAAAAGAAATGAAATCCAAAACCCTC
>JANNUI010000604.1:0-2328 GCA_031395125.1 Chitinophagaceae bacterium
GCGCGCGGCGCCCGCTACGCGAAGAACTGCGAGCAGCTCATTTCCGGCATGCAGGCGCTCGGCTTCCAGAGCTTCCTGCCGCGCGCGCTGCAGGCGCCGATCATCGTCACCTTCCACGCCCCCGCCGACCCGGCCTACGACTTCAAGCGTTTCTACGACGAAGTAAAAAAACGCGGCTACATCCTCTATCCGGGCAAGCTGACGCAGGTGGAAACCTTCCGCGTCGGCTGCATGGGGCATTTCGGCCCCGAGGGCATGAGCGGCGCGGTCGCGGCCATCGCTGACACCGTCAAAGCGATGGGCATCAAGCGCATCGCCGCGGCGGCTTGACCAGACTTGCGCTTTTTGACCTCGACAACACGCTGTTGACGGGGGACAGCGACGACGAGTGGTTCAACTTTCTCGCCGCCGAGGGCGCGCTCGACCGCGCGGCTGGCGAGGCGGCGAAGGAAGACATGGTGCGCCGCTACCGGGAAGGCAGCGTCGGCACGCTTGAGTTCTGCGAGTATTTCCTCCAGCTCTTCGTGCCGCACGAGATGCCCGTGCTGCTCGCCTGGCGCGAGAAATATATCCGCGAGTGGATCGTGCCGCGCATCCCCGACTCGGCGCGCCGGTTGCTGGACAGCCACCGCGACGGCCTCGTCGTCATCGCCACCGCCACCAACCGCTTCATCACCGAGCCGATCGCGAAGGAACTCGGCGTCGAGCACCTGATCGCCACCGAACCCGAAATGCGCAACGGCCGCTTCACCGGCCGGGTGGCAGGCACACCGAGCTTCCGCGAAGGAAAGGCAACGCGCACCCTGGAGTGGCTGGCCGCGCGCGGGCAGACGCTTGGCGATTTTTCCGAAAGCTGGTTCTACTCGGATTCCATCAATGACCGGCCGCTGCTTGAGCTTGTGACGCATCCGGTGGCAGTGGATCCGGATGTGCGTCTCTCGGACCTTGCCGCGGAGCGCGGTTGGTCAGTGCTGAGGTTGGCAAGGTAACCATGAGCGATTGCGTCGTGCAACGATCTGGGGGCTACCGGTCGCAAGGCTCGGCGGCGCTGCCTAGGCTACGATCCTCCTGACCGGTGTGCCCTGCCACAACAAACCCGAGAAGGCGACGTTCGTATCAAGCATCAGCCGCACGGCGGCTTTCGGCTCGAGCAGGCCGGCGCGACGCGCTTCCTGCGCCAGCCGGTCCGGTAAATCGATCTGTACTGTCGTCATCGGTGGCTCCTGCGATCACAGGATTATGAGGCAAACCAATCAATCGCGCAGTTCAGAGCTTTCCGGGGAAGGTGGCTGGCCGGTGCTCAGACTGGCGCGCCTGACTCGGCACCTGTCAACCAGGCCCGCCCTAGGCGGCCTCACCCGATCGAAGCGGACCAATTCTAAATTCGTCACGGCTAATGACTTCTTCTAGTTTGAGCATCGCTCTATCAACGGCTAGCGATATTCCTCCATGACGTTCTTCTGGCTGGCAAGGGCGGCGGCGGTCATTCGTGCGGCGACCCAAATCCGGGCGGTAGCATCAATGGCCGCCGAGTCACTCCAAGCCTAGCTGGCGGAGCATATCGAGAAACCGCGCGAGCATTTCGCGGTCCTTTACGATAACCAGGCGGGCCTCGATTTGCTTCAGCCGGAAACCGGGCTCGAGCCGCAGGACCTCGCGGGCTTCTCGTCGAGCGTCGTCGGTACGTCCGCGCGCCTGATGCACTCCCGCTAAAATCAGGCGGCAATCCGTGTATGCGGGCTCTCGCTCGAGCGCATTTCGCAATACCCGTTCGGCATCTTCGTATTCACCGCATTGGTATTGTGCATACCCGAGGATGTTCAGGTACCAGGCCGGATATGTGGGAAAGAGCCGCATTGCACGGCGCATGGCGATGATCGCATCGCCGGGCCTGCCAGAAACCGCATAGGAGCAGGCTAGGTTTGCCACGTTGTCCGCGTGATTCGGATTCAGGGCTACCGACCGCTCTCCGGCGGCGATCGCCTGGTCATGGGCCAGTGCAAGAAGTTGGTGGTAACCCAGCAGCGCGTGCGCATCGGCGCAAGTCTCATCGAGGTCCAGCGCCTTGCGGGCGAGATTGGCGGCTTGCTGCAGGGAATTGGGCGCCGATTCGCTCCAGCCATAGCGCGATGCGCTCAGATGGGTCCAGGCCGTTCCCAGATAACCCATAGGCGAATCGGGTTCGATCCGAATCACGTGCTCGAAGCATTTCGCGGCCTGGGCATTGGCCTCTCGGGTGATCCGGTTAAGCGAATCCAGCCCCCGGTAGTAGGCATCCAGCGCCTCGGGCTTGCGCAACAAGCGCCGCCATACGGACGCCTGCTCGCC
>JANNUI010000030.1:0-2343 GCA_031395125.1 Chitinophagaceae bacterium
TGCACTGTTACCGGAGCATTACCGTTTTTCAAGGGCCATCATTCTCTTTGGCGCATTCCTGGCCTTTATTTTTATAAGTGTATTGAGATGGATGCTGGTAAGAACAGGCGTATTGAGCAGCAGCAGGGAGAAAGAGGAACATTTTACTACCGTGATCGCCGGATCACCGGAGGAGTATGAACAGGCCATTGCCCTGCTGAAAGAAGCGGGTCTGCAGCAAAAGGTGCTTGGCAGGATAGCGGTAACGCCGGATGATACCGGGGCTGTTGGTAATTGGAGGGAAATTAAAAAACTCAGCAATATTCTTCCCTTCAGTGAAATGATCATTTGCCGGGGGAAACTGACATATAAAGAAATAATAGATGGAACTCAGCAACTGCCGCCCGGCACTACCATAAAAATATACGCAGCAGGCAGTGGCAGCATAGTAGGCAGCGATTCTAAAGATGTTTCCGGCGAAGCGGTATCTAAAGAAAATGGATTCCGGCTGGCAAGCCCCTATAACCGGCGGCTGAAGCGGCTGATAGATGTAAGTGTGTCTCTGGCAGCCATTATTACCTTTCCCTTTCATCTTTTATTAGTTAAAAAACCAGTTTCATTTTTCGGCAATTGCTTTTCTGTTCTGGCGGCCGGCAAAACATGGGTAGGTTATGCAGCGCCTTTCAAAAACTTACCATCGCTCCGCAGGGGAGTAATTGCCAGTAACGGTATACCGATAGCCGAAAGGCAACAATTGCCCCAGGAAAGCCTGCAGATGATGGACTATTGGTATGCCCGGGACTACGATCCGGCTGCTGATCTGAAACTCTTATGGAAACAGTACCGGCGGTTAGGTGACTGATGCTATTCAGTAGCATTATTGCAGCGATTCAAAATAATCATTGCGTATCTTTAAACAGCTTTAAAGCATTCATGGCTACCGTAATAGATATAAAACTTCCAAGGGCAATAGCTGCCGCATTTCGGATCCCGCCCAATGACCCCCAAAGACAGCAGTTAAGGGTACTGAAAAAGCTGCTGAAGAAAGCCCGGTTCACCGAATTTGGCCAGCACTACCGGTTTGACGAAGCACTGCTGAGCCGTTATCCCGCCAAACGGTTCCAGGAGCTGGTGCCGGTGCATGACTATAACAAGATCTATAATGAATGGTGGAAGAAAACGCTGGAAGGGGTATCGGATGTAACATGGCCGGGCAAGATCAAGTATTATGCACTAAGCTCCGGTACATCAGAAGCGTCGAGTAAATATATTCCTATTACCAAAGAATTGTTGCGCAGCAATACGGTGAACTATCTGCGACAGATACTCAGCCTGATCAAATATGAAGAGGCGAACAAAAGGGCCATGACAAAAGGTTTTTTGGCCATTGGGGGCGCCACCGATCTGAAAAAAGCAAAAGCAGGCTGGTATGCCGGCGACCTGAGCGGCATACTGGCAAAGAAAAGACCCTTCTGGTTTCAGAGTTTTTATAAACCAGGCGGACGCATCGCGGCCATGAGCGACTGGAACCAGAAGCTGAATGAAATAGTGGAACATGCCAAAGAATGGGACATCGGCTACATTGTTGGTGTGCCGGCCTGGTGCCAGATGTGCATGGAAATGGTGATAGAACATTATGGCGTAAAGAACATACATGAGATATGGCCAAACTTCAGCTTCTTTGTTCATGGCGGGGTTGCCTTTGAACCGTATAAAAAAGGATTTGAAAAACTACTGGGCAAGCCAATTGTGTATATTGAAAATTACCTGTCCAGCGAAGGCTTTATCGGCTATAAGACAAGGGAACACGCCAAAGGCATGAAACTTATCCTTGATAATAATATTTTTTTCGAGTTTGTCCCATTTGACGATAAGAATTTTGACAGCGACGGGAACATCATCGCAAATCCCGAAGCAAAAATGATCCACGAGGTGGAAGAGGGAAAAGAATATGTTTTGTTGATGAGTACAAATGCCGGCTCCTGGCGTTACATCCTGGGCGATACCATCAAATTTGTTGACCTGGAGAAAAGTGAAGTAGTGATCACCGGCCGCACCAAGCATTTCCTGAGCCTTACCGGGGAACACCTGAGCGTGGAGAATATGAACAAAGCCATTGAACTGGTAAGCGAAGAATTCAATATCAGCATCCCGGAATACACGGTGGTGGGATTTCCCCACGAAAATTTCTTTGCCCATCGCTGGTATGTGGCTACTAATGATGCCGTAGATGCCGAAAAGCTCCGGAAAAGAATTGATGAAAACCTTCGGGTACTGAATGATGATTATGCCACAGAAAGAGACAGTGCCTTAAAGGAAATTTTTCTCGAAGTGATGCCGGAAGAAAAATTCCTGAAGTTCATG
>JANNUI010000041.1:0-13708 GCA_031395125.1 Chitinophagaceae bacterium
TTAAAAATAACGGATACCTGGAACTAACCAATGAAGAGCATTTACATGATATCGGAAAATTCATGTTTGCTTTTTCTATATTCTGGACTTACTTATGGTTTTCTCAATTCATGCTGATCTGGTATAGCAACCAGCCTGAAGAAACCATTTATTTTGTTAACCGGATTGGTAACTCCTCCCACCCCGGTCCATATGAAGGTATTTTCTGGCTGATGGTAATTATTAATTTCCTGGCCCCGTTGTTAATATTAATGAGGAGAGGGTCAAAAAGAAATTATACGACAGTCACTTTTATGTCGCTGCTGATCATCTTCGGCCACTGGCTGGATTTTTTCCAGATGGTATTCCCGGGTCCGTCGCCCGGCAATGTGCCGATGTTGCTGTATGATTTCTGTATAGCGCTGGGTTTTGCAGGACTGATCATGTATGTAACCGGAAGGTCGCTGAGCAGGTATCCGTTGATCGCAAAGAACCATCCGTTTATAAAAGAAAGTGTGATACATCATACGTAGGTGAGGCTGCTGTCTGACCGTCCCGGTCTGACAGCGGTTATTTGGATTTAGAATTTTATTATTTGCCCCGAAGGGGTTCCTTCGGAAGAATTTTTATAAATAGTCTATGCAAACATTTTTCATCGTCGCAATTCTGGCACTGGGCTTTCTGATCACATTTCAGATTGCCAAAGCCAGTGAGTATGTGGCTGTGCTGCGGGGCGAAGACAAGGCCCGGAAGCAGACCAACCGGGTCAACGCTTTCCTGTTGCTGATGTTCCTGGTTATCGGGCTCATCGGTGTTTATTATTGCAATGAAAGACTGAAAGGGAAGATACTCGGTGAAGCGGCATCCGACCACGGGGTGCTGATTGACCGGATGCTTTACATCACCCTTGCCATCACTTTCGTTGTTTTCCTGATCACACAGATCGCATTGTTCTGGTTCCCTTTCAAATACCAGGAATCGGATAAGAGGAAGGCTTATTACTATCCCCACAATAACAAACTGGAACTTATCTGGACAGTGATCCCGGCTATTGCACTCACTGTGCTGGTTGGTTTTGGCTTGTTTTACTGGTTCAAGATCACTGGCAAGGCGCCTAAGGATGCCATGGAAGTGGAAGTGGTCGGCAGCCAGTTCAAATGGGAGTTCCGCTATCCGGGTAAAGATGGCCCGGGAGGCAAAGGCATGTTCGGTAAAAAATATTATAAGAATACCGATGAGGCAAAAGGAAATCCGCTTGGCCAGCTATGGGATGACCCGGCCAATCATGATGATATCTATGTGAGCGGTGATGCGCTTCACCTGGTGGTGAACAAGCCTGTAAGAATGATCATCGGCGCTAAAGATGTAATTCACGATGTGGGGCTTATACACTTCAGGATGAAGATGGATGCGGTTCCGGGTACACCAACGACCATGTGGTTCACCCCCACCAAGACAAGCAGGCAGATGATCGAGGAAACGCAGAACCCCAATTTTGTGTATGAAATATCCTGCGACCAGATGTGCGGCAAAGGCCACACGGGTATGCGGGGAACGATCATTGTGGAGTCACAGGAAGAATTTGATGCCTGGATGGCGACCAAAAAACCGCAGTACCTGGTGGCTAACCCGGATAAAGACCCGACGGCAACAAAAGATACTGTAGTAGTAAAACCTGTTGTGGCATTGGTAAATGGGAAATAACAGGATGCTGGACCCAGGGCATCTGTAACATAATGAATTTTGACCCCCCCTTTAGGGGATGGGGGTATAAAAAGAAAAGATTATGAGTGAAGCAATGAATGTACATGGTAACCCCGAAGTGGTAACGACACATGCGGTTCATCATGATGAGCACCATGTGCATCATCATAAAGAAACATTTATCACCAAATACATCTTCAGCCAGGACCATAAGACCATTGGTAAGCAGTTCCTGATCACCGGCATCATATGGGCCATCATTGGCGGATTGTTTTCGGTGCTGTTCCGCCTTCAGCTGGGTTATCCTGAGCAAACTTTTCCTATCCTTGAAACCTTTTTTGGAAAGTTTGCCGCAGGCGGACGGATTCAGCCGGAGTTTTATTATGCCCTTGTAACAATGCATGGAACCGTACTGGTATTCTTTGTATTAACAGCCGGGCTGAGCGGCACCTTTGCCAACATCCTTATCCCCCTGCAGATCGGGGCAAGAGATATGGCCTCTCCTTTCTTAAACATGTTATCCTACTGGTTTTTCTTTATGGCCAGTTGTGTGATGATCTCATCACTGTTTATTTCAACCGGTCCTGCTGCGGGCGGATGGACGGTGTACCCGCCCCTGAGCGCACTGTCGCAGGCATCCGAAGGCTCCAAGCTGGGCATGGACTTATGGATAGTGAGTATGGCTTTGTTCGTGGTGTCATCGCTGCTCGGCGGTCTTAACTATATCTCTACGATTTTGAACATGCGGACAAAAGGCATGAGTATGACAAGACTGCCGCTGACCATCTGGGCCATTTTCTTTACCGCAGTGCTGGGGGTTTTATCATTCCCGGTGTTGTTATCCGGTTTGATCCTGTTGTTGTTTGACCGCAACCTGGGTACCAGTTTTTATCTGAGTGATATTGTAATAAATGGTGAAATATTGCCGAACGAAGGCGGCAGCGCCATCCTGTTCCAGCACCTGTTCTGGTTCCTCGGCCACCCGGAAGTGTATATCATCCTGCTGCCGGCGATGGGCATGGTGAGTGAGATATTATCGGTGAACAGCCGTAAGCCCATCTTTGGTTATATGGCCATGCTGGGTTCACTGTTCGCTATCACCATACTTGCTTTCCTTGTGTGGGCGCACCATATGTTTGTAACAGGGCTGAACCCATTCCTCGGTTCCATATTCGTATTACTTACACTGCTGATTGCCGTGCCATCGGCGATAAAAGTATTTAACTGGCTCACTACTTTATGGAGGGGTAATATCCGTTTGTTTCCATCCACTTTGTTTGCCATTGGGTTTGTTAGTTTATTTATATCAGGCGGATTGACGGGTATCTGGCTTGGCAATTCCACCATTGACATTCACCTGCATGATACCATGTTTGTGGTGGCGCACTTCCATATTGTAATGGGTGTGGCTTCCATGTTCGGCATGTTTGCCGGGGTGTATCACTGGTACCCCAAGATGTTTGGGCGCTACCTGAACACTACACTGGGTTATATCCATTTCTGGGTAACGATGGTCGGGTCCTATCTTATCTTCTGGCCCATGCATTATGAAGGAATGGCAGGGATGCCACGCCGCTACCTTGATAAAAGCAGCTGGGTTTCCTTCACCCAGTTTGGCGAATTGGATAAAATGATCACGGTTGTTTCCATCATTGTATTTGCAATGCAACTGATGTTTGTGTTTAATTTCTTCTATTCTATTTTCAAAGGAAGAAAAGTGACGACACAAAATCCCTGGGGGGCCAATACCCTGGAGTGGACAACACCCATCAGGCCGGGCCATGGAAACTGGGAAGGAGAGATACCGGAAGTGCACAGGTGGGCTTATGATTATTCAAAAGACGGAAGGGAATTTATTCCGCAAACAGAACCGGTGGGAGAGAATGAGAAGCCCCACTAAATCTCCCCGCAGGGGAGACTTTTGGAGAGTCTGATTATTTGAAGGGTTTTTATAGCCCCGAAGGGGTTGAATTTAAATAGCAAGGGGTGGAACCCGGAGAAATAAAAAAATGAAATGTTTTCAGAACCCCGCAGGGGTTCAATATTGATGAGTAGCGAACAAGGCGTACAAGAGTGCCCTTCGGAAAACTCAGGGTAAACTTGCAACGAAGATGCTCAGGGAACCGAAGCTGGCAAACAAAAAAATGTGTTCTTAAAAATATTGCGTGGGATTGCTTCGGCTTTGCCCCGCAAGCGAAGGCTGAAATGAAGAAGATCAAAGACTATGTACAACTGGTAAAGCCTTCGCTGAGTATCATGGTGGTGTTCAGCAGTGTGATGAGTTTTGCGCTGACGAAGGGATCGGAAAATTATGTGGACTTCTGGAAAATGGTACTCCTGCTCTTTGCAGGCGGGATGCTGGTAACAGGCAGCGCCAATGCGATCAACCAGGTGGTGGAGAAAGACACGGATGCCCAAATGAAACGGACCGCCAAACGCCCCGTGGCAGCCGGGCGGATGAGCGTAACGGAAGGATGGATCTTTGCCATTGTAACAGGCGCCTCCGGGGTTTTTATCCTGGGAAATTATTTCAACTGGTTGACGGCCGGACTGGCGGCACTCAGTTTGTTCCTGTATGCGTTTATCTATACGCCATTGAAGAAAGTGAATTCAATAGCGGTATTGATGGGTGCAGTTCCGGGAGCATTGCCCTGTTTGATCGGCTGGGCGGCAGGGAATAATGATCTGTCAATGGGCGGTTGGATCCTGTTTGCCTTTCAGTTCTTCTGGCAGTTCCCGCATTTCTGGGCAATTGCCTGGGTGGCGCACCGGGATTATTCGGCAGTGGGGTTTAAACTTTTGCCGGCAGAAGAAGGGCCAACAAAATTCACAGCGTTGCAAACGATCATGTATTCGCTGCTGCTGGTGCCTGTAACGCTGGCGCCCTATTATATCGGAATGTGCAGTTACGATGATGTGAAGGGAATAATAAGTATCTCACTGGTGGCACTGGCCAATGTGTTTATGATAACGAGGTGTTTGATACTTTACAGGAAAATGGATGTGCCCTCGGCAAGGAAAGTGATGTTTGGCAGCTATATGTACCTGCCGGTTGTGATGCTGGCATGGCTGTTAAGTAAAATATGAACCCCCATCCCCTAAAGGGGTGTAAAAAGGGTTTGGTAAAGTAGGAAATTAGAATAATGGTAAGTGATTTGAAAATAAAGGAATTTCAAGATCCCCCTTCAGGGGATAGGGGTAAAAAGAGAATGCACCCCCACAAGTTTATGCTGTGGGTGGCTATTGGCAGCATACTGATGATGTTTGCAGGGCTGACAAGTGCATTTATTGTAAAGAGCAACCAGACCAACTGGGTGCCGGTGGTAATACCCACAGTGTTTTGGGTTTCAACGGCGGTGATAGTGATCAGCAGTGTGACGGTACAGATGGCTTTACGCTCTTTCAGGCAAAGGGCAATGCAGCAGTACAGGATGCTGATCGGAGTGACCCTGTTGCTTGGAATGGCTTTTGTCATAATGCAGTGGCTGGGCTTTCAGCAACTGTGGCAGCAGAACATCACTTTTAAAGGAGGCGGCGCCGGGCAGTTCCTGTATGTGATCTTCGGTCTGCATGCCATACATGTCGTGGGCGGGGTAATTACTTTGATAGTGATGTTTGTCAAAGCATTTACGGGAAGAATAAAACTGTACAGTTCTGTACCGGTGGAAGTGGCGGCCACTTACTGGCATTTTGTGGATCTGTTATGGATTTACCTGCTGGTATTTTTTATGGTAATCGGGTAAGTAGTAAAGGCTTCATCCCCTGGAAGCCTCTGTATAATAAGAAAGGTTTTAAAACCCCCCTTTAGGGGATGGGGGAAATTGGTAAATAGTTATGTCAACAACAACAGTACATCAGACCAAATGGTGGAGCGGCGGGAAGAGCCCCTTCAACCTGGAGTATGGCAAAGTGATGATGTGGTACTTCCTGATGAGTGATGCTTTCACTTTTGGCGCCTTTTTGATATCCTATGGTTCTATCCGCTTCAGCCAGAATTTCTGGCCCGACCCCAACGTGGTGTTCAATGCATTTCCCGGAGCAGGCCATGCCAACCTGCCACTTGCATTTGTGAGTGTGATGACATTTATTTTGATCATCAGTTCTGTGACAATGGTACTGGCTGTGCATGCAGGGCATAAGGGCGACAGGGCAGGGGTAGTAAAATGGATGTTCTGGACGATCGTTGGCGGGCTTGCTTTCTTAGGCTGCCAGGCATGGGAGTGGCATCACCTTATTACAGGCGAGCATGCAGTGCTGGTTGATGGCAAATACCTGGACGTGATCGGGCAAACAATGGGCGGTAACCCCTGGGGACAATTAGTGGTAGACAGCGATAAGCTGACTGCTGCACTGAACGCCACACCACATGAAGGATTGGTGAACTTAGTACACAACCATGACCATTCTCATTCGCTGCAGGAACTGGCTGCCAGATCAGACACAGAACTGCGGGGAATGGTGAACCTGGCTGAAATGCATATCCGCGAAAAAGGGCCCATTGCCTTCGGTGGTTATTTTTATGGCATTACCGGCTTCCATGGCTTCCATGTGTTTTCCGGTGTTCTCATCAACATCATTATGCTGGTGATGGCGCAGAAAGGTGTATTTGACAGGAGAGGCCATTACCTGATGATAGAAAAAGCGGGCTTGTACTGGCACTTTGTGGACCTGGTATGGGTGTTTGTGTTCCTGTGTTTTTATTTGATATAATGAATTTGGTCACAATGGGATTAATAAATTGTAATTAAAATATTATGCAACATCCGGCATTTGAGGAAGTAACTGTTCATCACCATCATGCAGATGATGCGTCATTTAAGAAAAAGGTCATCCGGACCACGGTTATCCTGTCGATCATCACAGTAATTGAACTGGGGCTCGGTCTTACAATGTGGGCATTGCATCTGCCAGATGATTTCCGCAGGCTGCTGATAAAAGGCGTCATTGTCATACTTTCCCTGGCCAAAGCATTTTATATTGTTTCTATATTTATGCACCTGGGAGATGAGATCAGGAACATGATCATGACCATCGTGGTGCCGCTGATGCTCTTTATCTGGTTTATCATTGCCTTCATTGCTGATGGCAACTCGTACAAGAACCTGCGGAATAAGTACGACCCGTATTTTAAAGAAAGCACCATGCCAAAAGAACATCACAAAACGGAGAAACCCGAAGCCACACCGGTGGAGAAAAGCGGGAAAGACTGATTAAGTTGTTCCAATAAAAACCAGAACCATTAAACCAGTTGCCTGCCAGGCAGGGTTTGATGGTTTTTTATTAAAGGCCTGCAGGAATACTATACCGTGAATAAAACATCTCTATACGCAATCATGATAGCGCTGCTGCTGCCGCTGGTGGCTTATTTTGTGGTAAAGCGAAAAGGCGAAAACGCCATCACCATGCCTCCGCATTATCACAGCGATACGGTGCTGGAAGTAGTGAAAAAAGGGAAAAGGGTAAGTGATACAGTATGGCACCGGGTAAAGGATTTTTCATTGACGAACCAGGAGGGGAAAACCATAACATGGGACAACCTGAAGGGAAAGATCGTAATTGCTGACCTGTTCTTCACCCGTTGCCCCACCATCTGCCCCGGAATGACAAGAAATATGAAGCGGCTGGCAGAGTCGATCCACAACGGCAAAAGGGTGGGTGATAAAACCAACCGGCTGGTGCATTTTCTTTCTTTCAGCATTGACCCGGAAAGGGATTCCGTGGAAAGGCTAAAATACTGGGCCGACCGTTTCCAGGTGGACCCGGAGCAATGGTGGCTGCTTACAGGGGATAAAAAAACGATCTATGACCTGGCCTTGCATGAAATGACGATCGGCCTGGAGGACGGGCAAGGAGTGGATACCAACTTCATCCACAGCGATAAATTTGTGCTGATAGACAGCAACAGGCATGTGCGGGGTTATTATGACGGGCTGGACTCAGCTTCGCTGGCCCGGTTGTCGAACGACTTGGTGCTGCTGACAATGGAGAAAGATCCCAATAAGAAAAGTTTCTTTGCCGGCAAGCTGCAGCTTATTGCTGTAGTTTTCCTGCTGGCAATTTTCGGTGTGGGGCTTTTTTTATTCATACTGCGCAAAAAACAATAGCCAATGATGCAGGCTGTTTGGAAAAAAAATGACAGGAAGGCAAGGATACTCATCTTTAGCTTCTCGGCCGTGGTGTTTGCTGCGGTAATGGTGCTGAGCCGGGTAAAGCTGGATGTGGATCTGGGGTTTGATGTACACCTGTTCGCCAGGGTCAATGCTATCCTCAACAGCTGCGTGGCGGTGCTGCTTATGGTGGCGCTGGCAGCGGTAAAAAAAAAGAATTATACCCTGCACAGGAACCTGATGATGACAGCTATGTTTTTATCAGTATTGTTCCTGGCAAGTTATATCTGCCATCATTTATTTGCAGGAGAAACAAGGTTTGGGGATATGAACCACGACGGCATTGTAACGGATATGGAGAAAGCAGCCGTGGGCAACAGCCGGATGATCTATTATATCCTGCTCGGTACGCATATCCCCCTGGCAGGTATCATTCTTCCTTTTATTCTTTTCTCAGCTTACCGGGCACTCACCGGTGAATTTGATAAACATAAAAAACTGGTCCGCATCACCTGGCCTATTTGGTTTTATGTGGCGGTGACGGGGGTGCTGGTGTACTGGATGATTAGTCCGTATTACGGTTAAATTGTCACTGCATTTCCAAAATGTCCTTTTATGCCGTGGTTGGTGTTGTGTGTCAGCATTGAAGCAAAGTAGGACACCAGCAGCGGCGTAATATTATCCTTTCTTTTTCATTTCAAGTCCTCGCTCATCGAAAAATTCATAAAGGTCGATCGGCCTTACTCCATATTTTGCTGCCACCTGGGGAATTCTATTGGGCTTGTCTTTCGACTCAGTAGTAATAATCGTGCAACCCATAACCATACCCAATGCAATCAGGTAAGGGTCTGCTTCATTTTGTGCATACACCGGTTAAATTGACCACCTCAGACCGGAGCAAATTGACCACCTATTTTGCTGGCGAAGATTTTCAAGTTCATGTTTGGTTTGGTGATTAATAAAATGGCTTGGGTTTTAAGTTTAATTATCGATTATTTCTGTTTGATTCATCTCTTTTTTTCTCAGAGACTCTCCTTTTAATTCCAGCCGGTGTGCTTCGTGGATTATTCTGTCCAGGATCGCATCTGCAACTGTTTTTTCTCCTATTATCTCGTGCCACTTACTAACTGGCACCTGCGAAGTTATAATAATGGATGCTTTTCCATGACGGTCTTCAATAATTTCCATAAGTGCAGCCCTGTTTGGTGCATCAAGTGGCTGTATGCCAAAGTCATCCAGGATTAGCAGGTGCTGCCGCTCCATTTTAGCCACTTCCCTCATATATGTTCCGTCTGCTTTTGCCATCTTAAGTTTGGCGAACAGTTTGGGAGCATTGTAGTAAAGAACCCGGTAACCCATACTGCAGGCATGATGGCCGATGGCCGAAGCAAGATAACTTTTTCCGATACCGGTACTGCCTGTAATCAGGATGTTTTCATGCTTATCAATAAAACTGCACTGTGCCAGGCGCATGATCTGGTTCTTATCCATATTGCGGTCGCTGTTGTACAAAAGCTCTTCCAGTGCTGCCTTATAACGGAAGCGTGCATTTTTTACATGTCTTTCAACAGAGCGGTTTTGACGGTCATCCCATTCAGCATCTACTAACTGAGCAATGATCTCGTCGGGAGTATAGGTTTGCTGCCCCTCTGATTCAAGGCTTGTTTTAAAGGACCGGTGCATGCCAAAGAATTTCATCTTCCGCATCTTTTCAAGTGTTTTTTCATTCATGTTTTTTGATTTTTAAAGTGACTAATTATTGATAATAATCTTCACCCCTGATATTATCGTGCAGGGGCATTTGTAATTGTTGCGTTTCATCATCATCCTGTTTATCCAGTCCGCGTTCAAGTATTTTCTGGATGATTTTGTAATTGTACAGACCGTAACCAAGGGCACGCTGACAGGCCCTGATCAGACGGTCATTGCCTACCTTGCCTGCAAAACTTAACACACCCACGCATGATTTATAAGCCTGCTCGGGATGCTGTTTACGGTCAAGGATTTTCAGGATAAAAAGCCGTACATCTTCGTGTATGCCAGAGGCCCAGTTTAAAAACTTTTCCGGACTCCACTCACTTACAAAAAGATGTGTGGAAGCAAGGTGCTCCTTTTCTGTACTGTAGGTATAAGGGCTCTTCACCCGGGGGTGCTGGGCGACGCGTTCGTAATTGTAAAATATCTCTACACTGTGGCGGGAGTACATCAGTTTTACCTTTCTGCCTATCAGCTTGTATGGTACGCTGTAGTAATGTTTGTCAGGACCAAGGGATACGTGTCCGTTTTTCATTACCGTTGCAAACAACTGTTTCTTCAGTTCATAACGCAGCGGTGGCAGGGGTTGTAAAGCCATGCGCTCTACTTCTTCATATTGCTGCCTGCGGCTGTAATTACGCCCCTTCAAAGGCGCATCATTGTGTTGTTCCAGCGCAATGATGATGGCTGCATTTAATTCTTGGAGTGTAAAATATGCAGTACCCCTGATCTTGGCATAAATACGGGAGTATATAAGTCTGACTGCATTTTCAACCAGCGCCTTATCCCGGGGTTTATAGGCCCGGGCCGGTAAAATAGTGGTGCCGTAATGCTCAGCAAAATCAGCGAAGGTTTCATTGAGGGTGGGTTCATATTTGCTGCTCTTGGTGACTGCTGATTTTAAATTATCAGGAACAATCGCCGCAGGAACACCACCGTAATAGTGAAGCGCATTTTCACAAGCCCCGATAAAATCCTCTTTCTGCTGAGTCATTACCGCTTCCACATAGGTAAGCTGGCTGGCTCCAAGGATGGCAACAAAAACCTCAACATCTTGTATCTCCCCGCTTTGCTGATCAATAATACTTAGCCTGTCGCCTGCAAAGTCCACATACATTTTATCTCCTGCTTTATGCTCCATCCGCATCGTTGGGTTCACCTGGTCTCTCCATTGGGCATAATAACAATTGAACTGACTTCGCCCCACACCCCCAGGATAATGCTGCCGGTAATCTTCCCACAGCATGAGCCGGGTAACCCCTTTCTTTTTGAGCTCTTTGTCGATACCTGGAAAAAGGCTGAAGAGGGTTTGTAATTTCTCGTTGACCGGCTTTTCTCCCGGTTTTACAAAAAGATCTTCCAGATCCTTATCACTGAGCTCGTTGATCTGCTCAAAACTTAATTCGCTTTGCTCAAACTCATGGATATATTTTTTGATGGTATTACGGGCAATACCGGTTTGTTCCGCTATCTGAAGCTTTCCCCTTCCTTGAGAAAAAAGGCGCAGAATGTGACGTATTTTAGCCATGCTGATCGGTTTATTTGCCATTTCAGAGTAAGTTTGATTGCTCAGAACTTACTCAATAACGACACCTTAACGGCATGAACTTTTATCGCCTAAAAATGGTGGTCAATTTGAACCGGCCAGAGGTGGTCAGTTTGGACCGGCGCGCTGTGGTCAGCTTAAACCGGTCTCAGGTGGTCAATTTGATCGGTTTTTGCATTATCTTGAAGAAAGAAGATGGATATTCTCTCTTCGCAGATGGTGTTTACGATAAAATGTATTTTGCAAACGAAACAGATTTTTTTAATGTGGAGTTTCCTACTGAAAAACATTTTCTGAAAGAAGCATCAGGTAATGTCACAGGTTATTCAAGAACACTGAACGGTCTCCCACAACCTTCCTTAATAAAAGTTTTAAATCCTGCTGCGTTAACCAGAGACGAAAATTTTTTCGCTATTATCGGATGGACTTTTTTAGAAAATAAAAATTATGAAGAAGCGATTAAATATTTAAAACGGGGAATGGAAGTGTATCCTAATTCGTTGATGATGGAAATGAATCTGGCACATTCTTATTTATTTAAAAACGATTATGCTACTGCTTTAAAAATTTACAAAGCACACCTTAATGAAACTGTTACAACAGATATTAAATGGCAAGATATGATAAAGTCGGACTTTGTATTTTTCAAAAACAATCAATTTGATAAAAGCGGGATGGATAAAATTCTTGCCGGCCTTAAATTGGAAATCCCGGAAGGTTTTTAAACTATGTTATCACAACAACCCAAACGAAAGGACACAGCAAACATGAATGGACACGGTGACGAGCTTCTAATAAACAGTTGTGCGAACTTCGGGCTGACCAACTCCGAACGAACAGTAGCACATGCAGCTAACATAAGATTAAAAGAAATTTTAAAAAGAAGGGCTTTGTTCGGTAATCAAACAGTTGTGCTTCTAACAAGCAGTGGTGCGTTAACGAACAGTGGTGCTTCTAACCCCTTCTTTTTAAAACTTCTTTAATCCCTTCTTCGTTAGCGGTCATGCTTCACGGCGGTATTTTAATTTTCAGAAGAAAATCAAAAGGAAATTATGTTCCAACAATTCTATCAGCCTCATCCTGCATTAAAAGAGTTCGTGAACAACATCATGATTCATGAAGTGAAGTTTGATGTTGCTCATCCCAAATCCACCTTCCCTTTTCCACCTCTTCCTGAACAGGGATTATACTTTTATATCATGGATTGCATGGAGATAGAGTATAAATCCCAGGGAAAAAAAGAAACACTTTCGCATTGCATCGTAGTAGGTCCACAAGTCAATGGAATGAATATAACATTGGGACATCACCATTTGCTACTAAAGGTTGGGTTCCAGCCTGGAGGTTTGTATCGTTTTTTAGGTATCCCTATGCACGAGCTTTTACAGCAAGAAGCTTTTGATGCTACAGAATTGCTGGGAAACGAAATCAGGGAAATAAATGAACAACTACAAGAATCGATTTCTTTTTTACAAATGAAAAATATTGTTGAAAGTTATTTGCTTAAACACATATATAAATTGAAACAAATTTTGCCTATTGATTTTGTACTTCCATTACTTATAAAAGAAGGCGGTTTAGTAAAAATTGAACGCTTAGCATCTCATGCTTGCCTAAGCCTTCGACAATTTGAAAGGGTATTTGAACAGCGTATAGGATTACAACCCAAATATTTCTCTCGTCTTGTAAGATTTGCACATGCTTGGGTTATTAAAGAACAACAGCCTAACATTAGCTGGACAAGGATTGCTTATGAGTGCGGTTATTTTGACCAGATGCACCTAATACGGGATTTTAAGGAATTTGCTGGTGTCAATCCTTCCTACATTGAATCGGAACTCTTAAAATCACAAGTTAATTTTAATAACCAGCTCTTTTGGTAAGATGTCGTTTTCGTACTATGCTTCTGCCTTTTCTGCACCGTACCTTACCGGAAATAATAAGACATGAAAAAAGTAACTACAACAGCATTTTCTTTGCTTATAGGTATTATTCTCTTTGCACAGAATAGAACCAAAGACGAGGCAGCAATTAATCAACAAATTGATGCTATGATACAAAGCTGGAACAATCATAATTACGATGATTTGAAAAACTATACTACTGAGAATACCGATTGGGTGAATAATACAGGCATGTGGTGGAAAGGACGTAAGGAGTCGCAATATGCTCATCAGGTTTACCATAATACTTTTTTAAAAGACGTAGTTATGGAGAAAAAGTCTGTTGCCGTCCGATTTATTACAAAGGATGTAGCCATTGCACATCTCGTTTGGCACTATAGTTCCTTTATTGCTCCCGATGGCAAAAAATACGGCGATACAGATGGTTTAGCTACACTTGTATATGTAAAACAAAAAGGAAAATGGTTAATGACAGCAGGTGAAAACGTTGATATTGTAGCGGCTGTACAACAGTACGACCCGGTTAAACAAATGCCAAAAAATTAGCACGAACCGCTAACTGTCGGTTTGGCAATATGGCGGCGACGAATATATGCTCATCTTTTTGTTTGTCTCGTCCTGAAATAGGTTTACACAAAAAAGTAAACTTATGGACATTAAAAAACAGGCCGTTTTCGAATACCTGACACAGGGATTCACCTACCGGCAGCTTG
>JANNUI010000061.1:0-6122 GCA_031395125.1 Chitinophagaceae bacterium
ATAATCTTTTTGGTGCAACAAAATACCTGGACCCGGTTCAAAAAGCAAATGAAACGGCCGACCTGCTGAAACGATCAGAAAGTTGCGATATGGTGATCTGTCTTTCGCATTTGGGCAACCAGTACCGGGATAAAAAAGTGAGCGATGAAGTGCTGGCGAAGGAATCTGAAAGTATTGACCTGATCATCGGTGGCCATACCCATACTTTTTTAGACAACCCTGCCGTATATAAGAATAAAAAGGGAGACGATGTGGTTGTCAACCAGGTAGGTTTTGCGGGCATCATTTTAGGGAGATTGGATTTCGAATTTTCCAAATTTTCCCCGCAAAAACTGGCTAAAAATCATAATATCACTGTTTCACAAAAAACGGGTGGATAAAAATTTTTTTTTATAAAAGAATTGATGATATTCGCCTCCCCGTCCAACTTTTTTATTGATTCGGTGCAAAGATTTTTTTTGGACATTTTTCGACAAACAACTATAGTTAACCCGACATAAACTGCTTACTAATTCTGATGGAGAAGAATGCCGAAAAAATCTGGACCAGTTGTTTAAAGATCATCAAGGATATTGTTGAATGGCAGCACTTCAAAACCTGGTTCGAACCCATCTATCCCGTCTCACTTAAAAACAATGTTCTCGTCATCCAGGTTCCCAGCCAATTCTTTTTTGAGTATCTCGAAGAACATTACGTAAATTTATTAGCGAAGACATTGAAAAGAGAATTGGGCAAAGATGCACGACTCGAATACCGCATCATGGTGGACAGTGGCAACAGCAAGAACAAACCAGTGACCATGGATGTAAGCGGACAAGGATTTAAAACTTTTTCAAATAACGAAATGGATTTCCCGTTAGTCATAAATAATCCTGTCAAGAATCCCTTCGTTATCCCGGGTCTGAAAAAAATGCAGATCGACCCGCAACTCAATCACATTTATACATTCGATGCCTTTGTGGAAGGGGACTGCAACCGGGTGGCCCGCCGTGCCGGTAAGACAGTGGCAGAGAAGCCCGGGACCAACTCTTTTAACCCCCTGGTCATTTATGGAGGTGTTGGTCTGGGCAAAACCCACCTGGCCCAAGCCATTGGAAATGAGGTCAAAAGGCTGCATCCCAATAAGGTGGTGCTGTATGTGAGCTCCGAAAAGTTCATCAACCAGTTCATGGACCACAGCCGGAATAATGCCATCAACGATTTCATTCATTTCTACCAGTTGATCGATGTGCTGATACTGGACGACGTGCAGTTTTTTGCCAAGGCCGAGAAATCACAGGATGCTTTCTTTGCTATTTTTAACCACCTGCACCAGTCACATAAACAGTTAGTCCTTACGTCTGATAAATCACCCAAAGACCTGGAAGGGGTGCAGGAAAGATTGCTCAGCCGTTTTCGCTGGGGCCTGAGCGCCGATCTGCAGGTTCCGGAGTATGATACCCGGATCGAGATACTGGAAAGGAAGATGAAGAACGACGGGTTGGAAATGTCGAAAGAAGTGGTGAAATATATTGCCTACAATATCACCAATAATGTAAGGGAACTGGAAGGCGCATTAATATCACTCTTGGCACAATCTTCGCTAAACAGGAGGGAAATAGACCTCGACTTAGCCAAGAAAGTGTTACGCAACTTTGTCAAATCATCCAGCAAGGAAATTACCATCGAGACCATTCAAAAAATGGTTTGCGAATACTTTGATGTGCCATATGACAAGCTGCTGCAAAAGACCCGCAAAAGAGAGATTGTCCAGGCCCGGCAGATCACTATGTATTTAGCCAAAGCCTTTACCAAGAATTCCCTCAAAACAATCGGCGAGCATTTTGGCGGCCGTGATCACACTACTGTTATCCACTCCTGCCAGACTGTAAAAGACCTGATGGACACCGATGGGGTGTTCAGGGAGAACGTACTGGAGTTGCAGCAGAAAGTGCAACTGGCAGCAATGTAGCAAACATAGTTTCAACTATACAAATCCCAAATTCCAATGGTGAGCAACCCGGAATCTGGGATTTTTCTTTTGGGATTTCTTATGGCTAATGTTTATTTTTGCTGCCCTTGTCCGGAGAGATTCCGTGCTCCCACGCTGAAGCTAAGGCGCAAGCGTCCGGTTGGCGGACAAAAGGGTTGGTTTGCCGAACAGTTTAAATCAAACCAGCAACTTATAAACCAGGAGAGGTGCCTGAGTGGCCGAAAGGGCCGGTTTGCTAAACCGTTGTACGGGCTTAAACCTGTACCGAGGGTTCGAATCCCTCCCTCTCCGCCTTCGCCCGCCATAGTTTTAACGACGGCGGGTTTTTTTTTATCGCAATAGCTATTATCTGGCAGGCTTCGGCGGACAAGTCTGCTTGATTTTACCCGCCATAGCTTTAGCGACGGCGGGATTGTTATTTCATTCATTCACTCCGCTGGATATACCCAATAACCGGTATGTATTTACAACCCAAACCGCATTATATTCGACTTTAAATTCATAACAAAACTGAAAAATGAAAAAGGCTTTATTATTTGCTTTAGTAACAGGATTTATCGGAAATAGTGTTTTGGCTCAACGATTTCCCGGCAGCAAATGCACCACCCTCACCGGCGAAGCCATGGTCGGCGAAAGACCGGATACCGTAAAGTCGAGAGGGATGGCGGACAACTATCACACCTGGGAAGCCGGTTCTGTACTGCTGGTCAAATTCATGCCCGGGGGCAGCAAAATTATCAGGGACAAGGTACTACTGAACGCAAGAGAGTGGGAGAAACATGCCAATGTGACCTTCAAATTTGTCGCCGACAACGCAGGCTTTACACATATCAGGATCAAACTTGGCGCCGGTGCCGGTCACAATTCTGCTGTCGGCACAGAGGCCAACTTCAGGGCACAGAATGAGCAAACTATAAACTTTGATACCCTTGCTTTTGCCGATGGCGATTATTACCTGGCCAGCGTGAAGAAAAAAGGCATACAGCCGCCGTATACATTGGATCACCTGAGAACAGAAATGAGACTGGATCCTAATCATTGGAACCTTCCGGAGATCCGCAGGGTGATAGTGCATGAATTTGGCCATGCCCTGGGCCTGCTCCACGAACAAAGCTACCCGGAAGCGGTGAACTGGAAGAGGACCGACTCCATCTATCAATACTACTACGAAACGCAGGGCTGGACCAGGCAACAGGTGGACTTCAACGTATTTGAAATGGGCAGCCGGTTTTATACCAACGGTACCAAATACGATCCCAAATCCATCATGCACTATTCCATCAACCCATGGGAAACAACCGACGGGTATGCTGTAAAAAACAACTTTGAACTTTCACCCGGTGACAAACTGCTGATCGCCGCCCTGTATCCCAGGGCCAACACAAAAGGGGCCAACGTAGTCCCCAAAGTGGATATTTCTAATTTTACCAACCTGGATGTAAAGTATGACCCGGTGCGGGAAGGGCTGGTGATCAAACCTGCTTTTGACCTGAAGACCAACGCAAAATTGGGTGAGGTGTATTTTGTGGCAAGACTAGCCAACGAAGAAGGTTATTATTTTAAGACAACAAATAAATACTTTAACTGGGGCGGGGCACTGGCTTCTTATATGAAGATTAACCTGCTGCCCAATTCAAAAGTGACCTATAATAAGAATACAAAAAACAACCTTGAACTGTTTTTCCCTTTCAAAATGTTCCCCGATCTGTATGGGCAAAGGGTGAGGGTGGCTTTTGCGGTTTACCTGGATGATGTGGCCAATAACCAGATGGACAAGCTGATGTATTTTTCGGCGACGAATACCCTGAGCATTCCGCGGAAATCATTCTGATCATTTGTTTCAACTATACTGCACGGTCTCCTTTAAACCGTGACTGTGTGGTACCGGGCAGGCAACGAACCAGCCGCCCGGTTTTTTTATTTTAGTATAAATGCAGCGCTAAATTTTTGTTTACAAAATCACAACATTCTTTTTGCTGCGCCTGTTATCATAAAGTATTGTTGAAACCCCTCCGGCACAATTGCAGACACCAATTGCTGATGTAATTTTTCGTTCTCATCCAGCAATCAGCGCCTATTTGACCTCTATCTACGTTTAACCAAATCAGTACGGTACCCGGCATGGATCATTATCTGTTCACCGACGGAACCAGTGAGGTCAAAGAAGCGCATTCAAAAGAAGAATTGCTCTCACTGGTTAATTCCGCTGCCACACCCGGCAGTATCCGGGTATGGAAATTCAATACCAATGAATGGCTGGACTACACGGTCTATTTGAAACAAGACCCCACCTTCGGCAATACCGGGCCCGCCAAACTTCTAAATGGCTCAGCAGTCTTACCTGATTCTCAACAAAAAGGAGGAACATGGTTTAAAAGGGCTTTACTGATGCTTGGCATAGCTGCGGGGGCATTGCTTGTATTCAATTTCACCAGCGCCGGATGGGAAAATGCCGGCCCCCTGAAAACACAGGCAGCCAGGCCGGCAAATGTGCCGCTGATGGACATGGATTCACTGATAACTGAGATCGAATGGCAACGTGGAAAAACAATTGATAAGGGCACCCGGTATAATCTCCGCATCCGTAACAACTGGCCGGAGCATATTTTGCTTCAATTGAATGCAGAGAAGGAAACAAAAGGCGGTTTAAGCCGGTTTTTCAATTTAGCCATAAGTATTGACAATACAACGGGGTTCAACCTGGATAACGCAGTGGTAAAACTGCTGCTGTGGAAAAACGGGAAGCCGGAAGTATCCGATACGCTTCTTTTCAATGGCATACGGTATGACAAAGTCTTGGTGCGGCAGCTTACCGGTATTTTTCGTGGCGACAGTATCTCCGTTTCATTCGGGTCGGTAAGGGCAAAGGCATTCAATTTTTGTTACGCTGCAGGTACAAAAAATAATTCAGGTAACTATAATGACAGGTGGTTTTGCCGTGAAGGAAAGACCAGTGAATAACCTCATAAACGCTGATAAATAAACTATGGCACTCTACTATCTTCCCTGTTTGATCCGCAGCGACCGGTATTTTATCACACGGCTTGAGCCCGGCGAAAAAAAAGAAGCCGACTTCAATTTTGTCATCAATGCAGACGACAGGGTGTTTACACCAATGCTCACCCTTGAAGATCCGGACAGGATCGTGCTGAACCAGATGGCGCCGTCTGAAAGACAGGATATCCCCCTGCGGGAATGTCATATTTCATTACATAAAAGAGAAGAAGGGTTTGAATTACTGATCCGGCGCAGTACTGGTTTTTCCATTGATGCTTTTTCAGATGAGGAAACAGGTCTTCGACTGGATTATTCAACGACCCAGAAAAGGATAGCCGTTGGTCTGTACAAGTACCGGGTGAAAGCATCCGGCATCAACCTGAAGGTTACCTTACAAATGGAAAAAGAGGAAACCTATTCGGCGGATTTACTTTTCAATATTGTTCCTTCCGGTGATTGCCACCGGGTGGTGATCGATTTTGGCAGCGAAGCCAGCCAGGTCGGGTATAAAAATGGCGGACCGCAATCGGCCATAATGCAGTATGATATCCTGGAGAATATCATGAGCCGGCTGAATAATTCAGGCGGGGGAAAAAACTACAGGAGGGAAGACTTTCTTAACCATGAGGCGGGTCAGCCTTTTCTTTACCGTTCCTTCTATGCAGTAAAAAAAAGGGTTGAGGAAACAAAGCGAAAAAATTTTCCTTTCAATTTTACGGATGATCCCGAAGAAGATGAAATACGGCTTTTCGTAACCCGGAAAGAAGTGGCTGCCACTGAACATCTTTTCAATGACAGGTATGAGATCATCCCCAACCTGAAACTGGGGATTGAAAAGAGCATTCAGCTTATTGTGGGCAGTAAAACGGAAGACTATAGTATCCGTTTACACAAGCAGGAGCTGATAAGCGCCATATTGCTGCGGTTGCTGCGACTGATGATCAGCACAAAACCCTCTTTTCAGCAGGGCGGGCTGATCGTTACGCTGCTTGTTCCCAATATTTACACCCAGCATGATGTGTTTGATCTGCTGAACCAGTTAAGGAGCCGCTCGGCTGCCCTGCTCAGGTCACTGGATATTTTACCGGGCTTTCTCAGTATAGAATATGAGACCATTTCGGAAAGTGATGCTGCCTTCATGGGTTACCAGCAG